>JAUXGF010000377.1 GCA_030622395.1 Calditrichaceae bacterium | reverse complement strand
TATATCATTCCCAGAGATGAATCTCTGGGCTATTATCGAATGTCCCTACGGGACGACTTTATTAATCTAGCAAGATTTGTTAAGTTGACGACTATGTAAAATTCTGGATTAGGGGGTGAGTTGATGGACCGGTGGATTACCGGAGTAATGGCTTTATCAATAATCCATTACTCTATTATTCCAATTTCATTAAAACATTAGAGGTTAATATGTTTAAAAAAAGCAGCGTTCCCAATCCCGTAATTAAACGTTATCATTTAAACAAGATAACGTCATTGTCTTTATCCTTTTTATTTTTCATTACATTTTTTAACGCCTGTTCAGAAAAAAAACATGCCGGAGAGATTTCCTATTCTTTAGAAACGGCTAAAATGGTCAGTCGGGCAACATCGGGACTTATATCTTCAACCGACGCTATTCAAGTAGTTTTTGTGGCTGATATGATTAAAAAGGACCAGGTTGGTATATCCCTCAAAAAAAAGGCGTTCGAGTTTGACCCGTCCATTGACGGCATAGCGCAATGGAAGGATCGACGTACATTAATTTTTAAACCAAACAGGGCTTTACCGTTTAAAGAAATCTATAACGGTAAGTTAGATTTGAACGCTCTTTTCCCGCAGTTTGAAGATAAAAAGCTTGAACCTCTGATGTTAAGTTTCCAGGCAGCGGGGAGGGAGATCGGTTCTTTTATAGGTGATTTTAAACTGCATAAAGAAAATGATCCGAATCTTGTCATTTTAGAAGGAAAGATTGCTTTTACCGAAAAGACCGATCTTAATGATCTTAAAAGAGCTGCAAAGCTGCGCATGAACGGTAAAAGCATAAAACTAACCTGGACAGCGTCCGCAGATGAGAAAGAGTTTTCCTTTGCGACACAGGTAATTAAACGGACTAAAAAAGGAAAACAATTAACTTTAAAAATTGATAAAGGCAAAATCAGCATTTCACACGATTATGAACGGAAATTCACTTTGCCGGCGCTTAAGGATTTTAAAGTTGTAGATATAATTAAAGAGGAAGACGGCAAACAGCCTTCGCTAAAAATCGAGTTTTCGGATGAACTGGACGCCCGGCAGGATATCACCGGTTTTATTTCCATAAAGCCTCAAATGGACGTGCAGTTAAAGGCGATTGATAAGCAAGCGCTGGTTCGGGGAAATTTTGAACATGGCAAAGAATATACGCTGATTGTTCAGCCTGGGATTCGCAGCCGCTGGGCTACTGTAACCGAAAAAGTTTTTGAAGAAAAGGTACAGTTTGAAGACATGCTGCCTGAAATCCGCTTTGCCAACGACGGTGTCTTTTTAACTTCTTCCAATCAGAAAAAAATTGCTTTTCAAACGGTAAACGTGAACAGGGTTCAATTAAAAATCATAAAAGTATTTGAGTCCAATTTAGGACAGTTTTTACAAATGGAAAGACTGGACGGTGCCAAAGACCGCCGGGATTACTTTAATTACAATATCAAAAGGGTCGGCGTAAAAGTTGCCGGCGATACTCTGCTGATCGGCAATCAGCGTAACCGCTGGCTGCAGCACGAACTTGATTTGAATAAGCTAATTAAGCCGGGTGAAAAGGGTTTGTTTCTGTTAGACCTGAGCTTTAAAAAAGAAGATATGCTCTACGATACGTCTGAAGATAATCTGCGCTATAACCGCCGCCGCAGCGATTGGTACTATAACGATCCTTCATCTTATGGCTATCTTTACCGTCACGGCAAAATATTTAAACCAATTATCTTAAGCGATATTGGATTAACATACAAAAAAGCGTATAAGTCGCATTATGTTTACGCCACCGATCTAATCGATACTAAGCCGCTTTCCGGTGTAAAAGTTCTGCTAAAAACTTATCAAAACCAACTTATAGCTCAATCGGTTACCGATAATCAGGGCAGGGCTGAATTTAAGAATACTAATCAAAACGTATTTTATGTGGAAGCCGAAAAGGACGGACGGCGCAGTGTAATCAAGCCAAATGAAATGGCCTGGAATTTATCGACTTTTGAAACTGACGGGGTGGAAATATCAGCGGACGGCACACGGGCGTTTATTTATACCGAACGAGGCGTGTATCGTCCGGGCGATACAATCAACTTGTCCGTTATTGTTAGAAATGAAAATAATACTTTTCCTGAAAACCATCCGGTTACCCTAAAGGTATACAACCCCAAGAATCAAATCATTTATAAAGAAACGAACCGTAAAGGAACGGACGGATTTTATAATTTCACATTTAAAACAAAACAGGAAGATTTAACAGGCGCCTATCTGGCGAAAATTCAGGCGGGAAGCCGCGTTTTTACACATACTATAAAAATTGAAACAGTCGTCCCCGAGCGTTTAAAAGTTACGCTGGGCGCCGGGAAAAAACAAATAAGCTACAAGGAACGCTCCCTGAATTTATCTTTAAGTTCAATATATTTATTTGGGAATCCCGCCAGCGGTCTGGATGCAGAGCTGAGTATTTCGCTGTATTCGGTTAAAAAAGCGTTTAAAAAATATTCCAATTACACATTTATAAATGAAGCCGCTGAATATCGACCGCTTACATCTACAATATTCAAAGGGAAATTAGACGCGCAAGGCAAGGCTGATATTAAATGGACATTGCCCTCTTTTGATGGGGCGCCGTGCGCAATCCAGGCTGATCTGCAGGCAAAGGTTTTGGAAAAAGGGGGCAGGGCTTCAAAAAACCGTATAGGTTTGGATATCGATCCCTATCCTTATTATGTCGGTCTGCAAGAACCGGAATTAGAATATTGGTATGCCAGCACAGGGCAGGAGCTTAAAATACCGGTTATTTTATTAAATCCGCAAGGTAAAGAAACAGCGGGCAAAGCTTTGAATTACCGCGTCTATAAAAATCAGCGTCATTGGTGGTGGGAATATAATTCGAGGGATCAATACCGAATGCGTTATAAAAAAGACGTCAGTACGGAATTAGTCGCTAAAGGAAATCTTGTTTCCGGGAATACGCCGGTAATGTTGCTATTTAAACCCGAAGAGCGCGGCGAATATTTAATTGAAGTGCAGGATGGTAACGGCAAGGGACACACCTCCGCTTTCTTTATCAGCGCTTATCCCTGGGGCGATACGCCTTCCGCCGGTAAAGCCGCCGGTATTTTGGCGCTAAAGAGCGATAAAGAAAAATATCATCCCGGCGAGGATGCGGTTGTCAGTTTCCCTGTTCCTAAAAAGGCGTCGATTTTAGTCACGGTGGAAAAGGGGAAACAGGTTTTGCGGTCTAAATGGTATCAAGCCGATGGGCAAAGCGCGGAGAAAAAGATAACGATTCCTGTCACACAAAAAATGTTGCCCACTGCTTATGTGTCCGTGTCGGTTATTCAGCCTCATGCCCAAACGGCAAACGACCGTCCTTTGCGCATGTATGGAATAGTTCCTTTAAATGTGGAAGAAGCCTCTACGCACCAGGGACTGATCATAAACATGCCGGATGAATTACAGTCAAAAAAGAGATCGTAAGTTTCTACATCCAAACGCTGTTTTTTGAAAAATGATTTCCACGGATCAGGAGTTTTAAAACGAGTCAAACTAAGCAATCCTTCATCTACTACGGCGATAGTCAATTGAGTCGCTTTTTTGTCCGCTGTTTGGACTTGCACTTCAAATTTCTTTTTTGACTGTAATTCATCCGGCATGTTTATGATCAGTCCCTGGTGCGTAGAGGC
>JAUXGF010000094.1 GCA_030622395.1 Calditrichaceae bacterium | reverse complement strand
CCGATATTTTGCAGAACGTATGCGATTCTATTTTTAACCCCTAATTCTTTAGTTATCTTCAAGGATTTTTGATAATATTCTAACGCTTTATCATAATTTGCTAATTTCCAATATAGAACTCCAATACCGTTTAAATTCTTGGCAATTCCCTGTTTATCCCCAATTTCCTCATTTATTTTTAATGCTTTTAGAAAATACTCCAACGCATTATCATAGTTGTCTAAATTCCAATTAACATAAGCAATATATAAGAGAGAAAGCGCTATACCCTTTTTATTACCGATTTCTTCAAATAGCTTTAATGCTTTTTGATAGTATTTTAAAGCCTTACCATATTCACTTAAATCCCTGTAAACATATCCAGTATTGTTTAAAGCCTTTGCTAAGCCTTCCTTATAATTAACCCTTTTTGCATTTTCTATACATTTTGAAAGGCGTTCTAATGCTTTATCATAATCCCCAAATTCACTATATGCAGCGCCAATGTAATATAGAGCGTCGATTATACCCCTTTCATCTTTTTCTTTTTCAGCTAATTTTAAAGCTTTTTCTCCATATTCTAACATTTTTTTTGGCGATATATTGAAATATTCATTTGCTAATTTATTTAAAATTTCAACCTTTTCTTTTCCGGCAACTATTTTTAATCTTTGTTCCAGGCTGTCGATTTTTACTTGAGCAAATAAATTGGCGCTAAAAAAAAGTAATAAAAGAATAAAATATTTTTTCATGCATTCTCCAATATAAAATCAAAATCATATCTATTATGAAAAACCTCACAAATAACTGATGAATTCCGTTTATTAAAAATCTTTCATTGCAGTACTATTTATCGGCATAATTACGCTAAACTTTGCCCATTTTTTTCTCCGCCACTGTTTGTAGATATTTTCACAAAAGAACTGTGTTTTTTTAAGATTAAATTAACATTTTTATAATACTTCCGATACTATATAAAAAAATGATTTATCGTTTGTTTAAAGCGTTAAAAATTTCCAAAATTATTACTTGACAATGTTATAATATGTCATTACTTTTCGCAGAATTTTTCACCAATAATTTAAAAAAAAGGAGAAATTATCATGATTAATTCAATAGGAAAATCCGCAGGGGATATCTATCAAACATTAAATAAAAGCGGCGGGATGACCATTTCAAAATTGAAAACGAAATTAGGAGCCGATCCATTCACATTCAATGCAGCTATCGGCTGGCTGGCTCGCGAAAATAAAGTTGAGATCCAAAAAGTCCGCAACAGCGTTAAGGTTAATTTAAAAAATTAAACCAGGCAATACATGTAAATAGTGTCTGAACGCCCCCCTTTTGTTCAGACACTAACCATCTAATTTAATATCTGTCATAACTACTCTCTCTTAAGTCCCATCCTTACTAAGGAGGGGATTTAGGGGTGGTTACCGCTACATATCTTCACCCAAAAACTCAACCCTTGAGATAAATGGGATGTGGTAATATGTCCTTTATCTTTTTGTTTGATATTCCAATTATCCGCATTACTTTGAACATACAATGCAGCGCCTTATGTTGAATCTTACAAACATTTCGTCCCACCGTGGCTAAATAAAAAGATCATTTTATTAAAAACAATAAACTTACATTAAAAAACGCTTGACTTGAACGGCTGCCTGTTCTATGTTTTCTATATCTTTAAATAAAAGTGGTTTGCAACCAAAAGCTGAATGCTGAAAGCTGATTGCTGACAGCTTTTATACAAATCATTTATTGAGCGGAAAATATTAATTTTAACTAATTAGAAGAGACGTTTATGAAAAGTAAAATATATCTTCCTTTATTTATATTGATATTCAGTTCTTCTGTTTATGCGCAAACGGTTCATCGTATAATTATCAATGGCGTAATAAATCCCGTTGCTACCGAATACATTGTAAAATCTATTGAACGGGCTGAAGATGAACAGGCGGAATTACTGGTTATCCAGCTTGATACGCCGGGCGGACTGATGAAATCTATGCATGTAATCATAAAGGCGATTCAATCGTCGTCTGTGCCCGTTGCCGTTTATGTAGCGCCAAGCGGATCGCGGGCGGGATCGGCAGGTGTGTTTATTACCTATGCCGCGCACATAGCCGCTATGGCTCCGTCTACTAATATCGGCTCGGCTCACCCGGTATTTTCCGGTAGTGGAATGCCCCAGGACACTTCCGGTACGGATACAATGATGGAAAAAGTTGTTAACGACGCCGTGGCTAAAATTAAATCGGTGGCAAAAACACGCGGGCGCAATATAGAATGGGCGGAAAAGGCTATCCGCGAAAGCGCTAATATTACAGAAACCGAAGCCTTAGAGCTGAATGTGATCGAATATATTGTTCCCAATACGGATTCGCTTTTAGCTGTTATCGACGGCAAGGAAATTCAACTCGACAGCGGCGTTAAAAAAATATTAAAAACCCGCCATGCCCGAATTATTACTTATGAAATGAACTGGCGCCAACGTCTGCTTGATACAATCAGCGATCCTAATATTGCTTATATATTAATGATGATAGGCATGGCCGGCATTATGCTTGAGTTATACAACCCGGGCGCTATTCTTCCCGGCGTAGCAGGCGGAATCAGCCTTATTCTCGGTCTTTATGCTCTACAGACTCTGCCTGTTAACTATGCCGGATTGCTGTTAATCGTCTTTGCTATTATATTATTCCTTTTAGAAATTAAAATTCCAAGTTATGGTTTATTAAGTATTGGAGGCGTTGTGGCTTTAGTGATGGGGAGCGTTATGTTGTTTGATAGTCCATTACCGTTTTTTTCGTTATCATGGAAGGTCATACTTGGGGTGGTGATTTTCACTGTTTTATTTTTCTTTTTCGCAATCGGTATGACCATACGCACACACCGCACTAAACCAACCACCGGATTTCAGGGCATGATCGGCGAAACAGGCGTTGTTTTTAAACAAATTGATCCGGTAGGCAAGGTTAAAATTCACGGGGAATATTGGGAAGCGGTAAGCGACAAGCCGATTAAAAAAGGCAAATATGTTGAAGTTGTTGAGTATGACGGAAAAAGTTTACAAATAAAAGTAAAAGAAAAGCAGTCTGTTAATAATAAAGGAAAAGTATAAAATATTTGCAACAGGTCAGTATATATGAGGAATTAATGAAGAATTGGAGTAATGTAGTTATTGATTAATGATTGAAAGAAGAATGGAATAGTGAAGAAATGAATTGATGTCTGCCCCTGCCGGTTGGCTGGCGGGGATTGATGGTTAAATAGTTAGATGGATAGGTTGTATCAATAATGTAAACTTCCCATCACTCCAATTCTTCATCATTCCATATTTTCCTTAAATATCTTTAACTGAAATATATTAACATAAGGAGGAGTTATGCCTTTTGCCACAGCTATAATTATATTCATAATCATTTTATTAGCCAGCGCCATAAGAATTCTTAAAGAGTATGAGCGGGGCGTTATTTTCCGTTTAGGTAGATTAGTGGGCAGCAAAGGACCAGGACTTATTATACTTATTCCATTAATTGATAAGATGGTTAAAGTAAGTTTAAGAACGGTTGTTATGGACGTGCCGCCGCAGGACGTTATTACAAAAGATAATGTATCCGTTCAAATTAACGCCGTATTGTATTTCCGTGTAATTAATCCGGAAAAATGCATAGTCGAAGTTGAAAACTTTCTGTTTGCCACCTCTCAATTATCCCAGACAACTTTGCGCAGCGTCGCCGGGCAGGTTGAACTGGATGACTTGTTAATGGAACGGGATAAAATTAACAGCCAGTTACAGGAAATTATCGACGCCCATTCCGATCCATGGGGCATTAAAGTTTCTATGGTGGAAGTGAAGCATATTGATTTGCCTGAAGAGATGAAACGGGCTATGGCAAAACAAGCCGAAGCCGAACGTGAAAGAAGAGCTAAAGTGATCTCCGCCGAAGGTGAATATCAAGCCTCTCACAAACTCACGGCTGCCGCTAAGATTATTGATGAAAGTCCGTCAGCTTTACAGTTACGTTTTTTGCAGACATTGATTGAGATAGCCGCTGAAAAGAACTCGACTACTATTTTCCCTGTTCCTCTTGATCTGTTTAAACCATTTATTGAAGCTCAGATGAGAAGGGATGAAAAAGAAAAGAAGGGTTAATTAAAAAGAATTCAGCCGTTTGAATAAATAAAACACGGATGACACGGAGAGCGCGGATGCTCACGGATTTTAATAATAAATGATTCCGGTTCGCCTGTAGTGTCGTCTGTGTTCTATTTTTTTTATTATTCACATTACTAATTTTTTCCATGTAAAACCTCACTTACGGGTGGAAAATTTATTTGGGTGTATATTTGGAATAAAGACAAACCCACCCCTAACTCTCCTTCCACAGGAACTCCTGCGGAGCAAGAGGGGCATTGCTGATTCCCCTCTTGGGAGGGGTTAGGGGTGGGTCAAAGCCGTTACAATATTCTACCCGTGAGTGAGTTATTACCCTTTCCCTTAATATATTAGGCGGCTCTTAAAAGTACTTGCATATTGACAGGTGGTTTTACAATAAAAAATGTTTACACGAGGTCAAAAGAATGCGTAAAATAATTCTATTATTCCTACCCTTTTATGTCTTTATTTTAACAAATCAATCGAGAGCACAAGGAGGAACCGCTGTTCCCTTCTTACTTATCCACCCTGCTCCCAAACTAAATGCGATGGCGGGTTGTTATACTGCATTAGCTTCTGACGATCCCTTTGGATTTTTCTATAATCCGGCTCAAATGGGCGTATACAGCCAATCGGAAAACTTTTCATTTCAATATGCAAAGTCAAAATGGCTGCCTCAATTTAATTTTAGCGACTTAAGTTTTAAGACTTTTGGATTTACACTGGGATATAATTTTAAAAACATATCAAAACTGAGACCGTTTAGTTTAGGCGTCGGGTATATGAAATCTACATTGAGTTGGGGACAGAATATCTGGTATGACGAATATGGAAGGGAATTAGCGACATTTGAATCTCAGGAATGGTATAATGCGTTATGCATTGGTATTTGTTATAACAATTTTGTAAAAATCTCACTTGGTTATACGTATAAGTCAATTGTTTCAGATTTATCTCCGATTATGGTGAGGGTTGGTACGGAAACTCCTTATGGAGGAGCGTCTGCCAATGCTCATGACATTGGTATGCATTTTACTTTACCGGTATCAAATTTTTATAGTCATCTTTTTGACAACTTGAGTACACAAAAATATCAATTACATCCTATTACTGATTTTTCATTAGGATTTAGCTTACATAATGTTGGAGATGAAATTTATTATCTTGATAAACATCAAGCTGATCCACTACCGAGACAGGCAAAAATCGGGTATGCAGTAAGTATAGGGGTATCAATGGAACTTAATGAAATTGAAACGATACCATTAATGATTTCATGGTCTTCCGAGGCTAATGATATGCTTATTAAAAGAGATGAATCCGGTAAATCTAAATACCAAAGCTATCCGGGAGACATCAAAGTATTAAAACACATTATCGATTTAGGTGGGGATGAAAACGTTATTAACCGTTTTGGGATTTCAACGAATGTATTTGAAACAGTTCATTTTAGCTTTGGAAAATATAATTTGAGTGGAATTACTAATATATATACTCGTGGTTATGGTCTAAGTTTAAGAGGCATTTTTAAATTGATTGTTGCTACAACAAATTCAAGAACCGCCAAAGACATATTATTACATTCTGATATACAATTTAATATGTCATGTTATAATCCCGATGAATCGGATCATCCAATTGATGACACAAAATTTTATGGGCTAACGCTTTCAATATATAATTATTAAAGACTTATGTTGGGTCTGAAAGGTTGGTTAATTCGCTTAAAACTTATTTTGAATTATTTAGCTTTTATGAATTAAGCAAAATATTTCAATTTTTACTTGCATTATTCGCGATTCGCGAATAAAATATACTATGATTTTAAAACCACAAGACATAGTAATTTTACTTAAACTCATCGTTTGGCATAAAGGCGGCTGGTCTTATGCCATGCTCTCAAAAGAACTGTTCATGAGTGTTTCGGAAGTTCATAAGGGAATAAAACGCTCTGTAGAAGCACGTCTATTTAATCCGGAAAATAAAACAATTTTTAAAAATGCATTTGAAGAATATCTAATTCATGGCGTTAAATATGCATATCCTCCACATCGCGGCGGACAAACCAGGGGAATTCCCACCGGTTATGCCGCTCCACCTTTGAACACAATGATTTCTCAACCTTTAGATAATCCGCCTGTATGGCCTTATCCTGAAGGCAAGATTTTAGGATATGAATTTTCTCCGCTTTTCAGGTCTGTTCCTAAAGCAATTTCTATTGATAATAATCTCTACGAATTACTTACCTTGGTTGATGCTATTAGAGACGGCAGAGCAAGGGAAAGAGAGATTGCTATTAATGAACTTAAGAGCAGGATTAAAGCAAAGTGAATAAAGCCGAGCACACTATTTAAGGATAATATTATGAAAAAAGTTATTTATTGCATTATATTCAGCTTAGTAATTTTACTTAATTCCTGCAGCCTTAACCGACTGGTTATCGGGCAAATGAGTCCAATTTTGGAAAACAGCTCTGCGGCGCTCTTTGAGGAAAGCGATCTTGAGTTAGCCGAACAGGCGCTGGCTTCAAATCTAAAACTCATTGAAGGTTTATTAAAAAGCGATCCGCAAAATGAACAGCTTCTGCGGCTTGCTGCCCAAGGTTATGCTGGTTATGCTTTAGGTTTTGTCGAAGATGAAAATCCGGAGCGGGCTAAAGTAATGTACTTAAGGGCGCGTGATTATGGTTTGCGTCTATTGCAAAAGAATAATAATTTTGTACAGGCTGAAAAAGAAGGATTGGAGGCGTTAGCCGGTTTAGTGAAAAGCTATGATAAAAATGATCTTCCCGGATTATTCTGGACAGGCTTTTCCTGGGCCGGTTACATTAATCTGTCATTAGATAAGCCTGCCGCTTTGCTGGATCTGCCTAAAGTTCAACTTATAATGGAGCGAGTGGAAGAATTGGATTCAAGCTATTTTAACGGCGCGGTCTATTTGTATTTTGGTTCAATATACGGAATGAAACCTAAAATCATGGGCGGGGATCCTGAAAAAGCAAAGCAGTATTTTGATAAAAACCTGCTGATCACAGAAAACAAGTTTTTGTTAACCTATATCTATATGGCAAAATATTATGCGGCAAAAATATTGGATGAATCGTTGTTTGATCAATATCTTGCTTATGTGGAAAACGCTTCCATTGATGTGCTGCCGGGCATGGAGTTATTAAATCAAATCGCTAAACGTAAAGCTGGTTATCTAAAAAAAATGAAAGAGGATTTGTTTTAAATATTGGATGAATGAAAACACCATTTTTTCCATTTCGATCCCGATAATCGCATAGGGTCAAACTAAGAAATTCCCCCTTAAAAAAGGGGGTTAGGGGGTTGTATAAATCGTGGATATAAGAAAAAATCTTAGATTATAATCAAGAACACACATTTTTTCGCCTTTAAATAATGCATTTGCATTAAGGCAATTTAAAACAACCCCTTCCGTCCCCCTTTTTTTAAGGGGAAGTAAGACTTTTGTCTCCATACTCCTTAGGTTGACGCTAATGCGCGAATAGGGATCAGAATGACAGAAAAGGACTTTTCAGTCAGACACTAAATAATCTTAAAAATAATTAAAAGGAAATGTAATCATATGAAATTATCAAATGTAATTTTAACATTATTATTATTCTGCGCTGTTTCATTAAGCCAAAATGTAACTATTAAATTTGCCACGATTGCGCCGGATGGCTCGACCTGGATGAATGTAATGAGGGAATTTAGTCAGGATGTATTAAAAGCAACCGATGGAAAAGTGAAATTTAAAATTTATGCCGGAGGAGTGCAGGGCGATGAAAAAGACGTTTTACGTAAAATCCGTTTCAGGCAACTGCACAGCGCCGGCTTCACTGGAGTTGGTTTGGGGGAAATCCTACCCGAAGTGCGCATCTTTGATTCGCCTTTTCTTTTTCACAATCACGATGAAATCGATTATGTTTCCAATAAATTTTTTGATAGTTTTGCGGAAAAGTTTGAGAAAAAGGATTACGTATTGTTAGGCTGGGCAGAAGTCGGATTTGTTTATATTTATACCAATACTCCGGTCAAAAATACTAAAGACTTTAAAGGCGTTAAAATGTGGATGTGGGAAGGCGACCCGTTGGCGGAGGCCACATTCAAAGCTTTCGGTATTAACCCGATTCCTTTATCTATTACAGATGTGCTTACTTCGCTGCAGACCGGTTTAATTGACGGCGTTTATACTTCACCGTTAGCCTGTGTGGGGATGCAATGGTTCACTAAAATAAAATATGTTACAAATGTTGCTTTAGCCAATTCTAATGGAGCTGTGCTGGTGTCAAAAAATATATTTAACAAGCTAAATTCCGATCAACAAAAAATTGTTAAAGAAAAAGCCCGCCATTATTTTACAAAGCTGGTAAAACTAAGCCGT
>JAUXGF010000482.1 GCA_030622395.1 Calditrichaceae bacterium | reverse complement strand
TAAAGCGATCGGCGCTCAGCTTCATTGTATTTTTATTGATACCGGCTTACTGCGCCAAAACGAAGCCGAAGATGTGGAGCGTGTTTTTAAAAAACATTATAATATAGAATTGACATGCGTCAATTGCAGAGATTCTTTTTATCATATATTACATGGAATTGTCGAACCGGAGGAAAAACGAAAAAAAATTGGCGCTGAATTTATCCGTGTTTTTGAAGAAAAATCTAAAAAATTAGGTACATTTGAATTTTTAGCCCAGGGCACGCTTTATCCTGATGTGATCGAAAGCGTTTCCTTTAAGGGACCTTCGGCTACTATAAAATCACATCATAATGTCGGCGGTCTGCCTGAACGTTTAAATTTTAAATTGATTGAACCTTTACGCGAATTATTTAAGGATGAAGTGCGTAAGGTCGGCAGGGAATTGGATGTTCCGGAAAGCATTTTAAGCAGGCATCCCTTCCCGGGCCCGGGATTAGCCGTACGCATATTAGGCGAGATAACCGTAGAACGTGTGCAAAAACTGCAAAAGGCTGACGCAATATTTATTGAGGAAATTCGGAAAGCCGGTCTTTATGATGAAATTTGGCAGGCTTTCAGCGTGTTACTGCCTGTACAAACAGTCGGCGTTATGGGCGACCAGAGAACTTATGAAAATGTAATTGCCCTGCGCGCAGTTACAAGCACGGACGGCATGACCGCCGATTGGTATGAGCTGCCATATCCGGTTTTGACAACGATTTCTAATCGAATAATTAATGAGGTTAGAGGTGTAAACAGGGTGGTTTATGATATTAGTTCAAAGCCGCCGGCGACAATTGAATGGGAATAATTTTAGGAGAATATTATGTGCGGAATAATTGGTTATTTAGGAAATAATGAAGCGGCGCCTATTTTAATTAACGGATTAAAACGTCTTGAATATCGAGGCTATGATTCCGCCGGTATTGCTGTAATTAAAGACCACAAGATTGACATTGCAAAAGAAGTCGGGAAAATACGTAATTTGGAAAATATTATAAGTAACAACCAGCCGCAGGGAGTGATCGGAATTGGTCATACGCGCTGGGCTACTCATGGCGTACCGAATAAAGTCAATGCCCATCCACATTCAGACGGCTCCGGATCTATCGCTTTGATTCATAACGGCATTATTGAAAATTATACCGTTTTAAAGAAAGCTTTGCTGGAAAAAGGGCATAAATTTAAGTCAGAAACAGACACGGAAATTATCGCTCATTTAATTGAAGAGATGTTTGACGGCAGTTTTGAGAAAGCCTTTCGCGAAGCTCTTCTCGAATTACGGGGAACCTATGGAATTGCCGCTATAACCAGCCATGATCCCGATAAAATTTTCGTTGCCAGAAAAGGCAGCCCTATTGTTATTGGGGTTGGAGATGATGAAAATTTTGTCGCTTCGGATGTAACTCCATTAGTGCCCTATACAAGGAATGTTTTTTACCTTGAAGACGACGAGATGGCTATTATTTCACAGAAAGATATTATCACAAAGACTATTCATAATAAGGTGATTGAGAAAAAGGTTGAAAAGATTACATTTAATGTAGGCGCTATCGAAAAGAACGGCTATGATCATTTTATGCTTAAAGAAATTTTTGAACAGCCGAAAACGATAATGGACGCTATGCGCGGCAGGCTTATACGGGAAGAAGGCTTAGTGAGGCTTGGCGGCTTAAGAGATGTAGAAGATAAATTGGTTAACGCTAAGAAAATCCATTTTACAGCTTCGGGGACTTCGTGGCATGCCGCATTGATCGGTGAATATTTAATCGAAGAATTTTGCCGTATCCCGGTTGAAGTAGAATATGCATCCGAATTTCGTTACCGCAATCCTATTATTGGTAAAGATGAAGTGGTTATCGCTATTTCCCAGTCCGGGGAAACAGCAGATACATTAGCAGCTCTCCGCGAAGGCAAGCATAAAGGCGCCCTAGTATTGGGCATCGTAAACGCAGTAGGTTCAACAATTGCCAGGGAAACTGATGCCGGAATCTATATCCATGCCGGGCTTGAAATAGGCGTTGCCAGCACCAAAGCTTTTACTTCGCAGGTAACCGCCATGGCTCTAATCACTTTAATGATTGCACGAAAGAAGAGTATGTCTGTAGTCCAGGGTAAACAGATGGTTGAAGACCTGCTTAAAATCCCCGAAAAAGTTCAACAAATTCTTGATCAAAACGAAAATATCCGTCAATTAGCAAAAGAATATAAAGATGAACATAATTTTCTTTATTTAGGGCGCGGGTTTAATTTCCCTGTTGCGCTTGAAGGCGCCTTAAAATTAAAAGAGATTTCGTACATCCATGCCGAAGGTTATCCTGCCGCCGAAATGAAACACGGTCCTATCGCTTTAATTGATAAGAATATGCCGGTTGTATTTATCGCCACCAAAGACGCTATATATGATAAAGTTATTAGTAATATTGAAGAGGTTAAGGCGCGTAAAGCCAGGGTAATTTGTATAGCCAATGAAGGCGATGATAAAATAAAAAAATATGCCGATCATGTAATCTATATTCCGGAAACCTGGCAGGCGTTAACGCCGCTGCTTTCTGTTATTCCGTTGCAGCTTTTAGCATATCATGTCGC
>JAUXGF010000100.1 GCA_030622395.1 Calditrichaceae bacterium | reverse complement strand
CTAAGAAGAGGTCAGACGGTACGTTGTATCATAAAGGAAGTGCGTAACCAGGGTCGGGGGCCGGAAATTATTGTCAGCCGGGCGGATAAACAATTTTTAGTCCGCTTATTTGAGTTGGAAGTGCCGGAAATATATGATGGTATTGTTGAAGTAAAACGTGTCGCCCGCGAAGCCGGAGACCGTTCAAAAATAGCCGTCGAGTCAATTGATCGTAGAGTTGACGCCGTTGGAGCATGTGTAGGGATGAAAGGAGTGCGGATTCAGGCTGTTGTAAGAGAATTGAATAACGAGAAAATAGATATTCTGAATTTTTCCAGCGAGCCGGAAATATTTATTTCCCGTGTGCTTGCGCCTGCTAAGCCGGTTAAAATTATTGTTAATCATGAAGAAAAAATTGCCGTTGCAATTATTGATGACGAACAAATGTCCCTTGCTATTGGAAGGGGCGGACAAAATCTGCGTCTTGCGTCCGAATTATCCGGTTTTCAGATTGAGCCTATTCGTGAGTCGGAATACAAAGCTGAAACACGCGAATCTTATACTACTTTTGATGAATTGGAAGAACTGCCGGCTTCTATTAAAAAGAAGCTGATTGATGCGGATGTATTAGATGTTAAAGAGGCGCAAGAGCTTGGCAAAGAAGGACTTCTTGAAATACAGGGGATTGGCCCTAAATCTGCCGAAAAGATTTTGGAAGTCATTTTAGAGTATTTACCTGAAGAAGAGGAATAGCATATTTTTAGCGGAAATAACAAAAAACGTCGGGATGAGAATTGTTATTCCCAGTTTATCCGGCTTAGGTTAAATATTATTATATTATTGGAGTTTGGAGATTAAATGGCGGTTGCTCAGAAAAAATACAAGATATTCAAAATCTGCAAAGAATTAAATCTTGGTCATGAAACAGTTATTGAGTTTTTAGGACAAAAAAAGATAAAAGTTTCCGGTCTGAACGCTTCGGTTTCTGAAGATATTTATATAGAGATTCTGGATCGTTTTGCTTTAGATAAAGAAAAAGCGGAAGAATTAAAAGCGCGTAAGAAGCGCGCTTCCGGAGAAGATAAAGAGAATATTGATAGTGAAGAAAAAAAGGAAGAAACCGCTGAAGAATCACTTTATCTTCAGGCGCTGAAAAAATCAATTAAAGACGGCGTAGAGGCTTTGCATCGTGTTGGTGAAGAGAAAAAAACAGTTAAAAAAAGAAAGCCAAAGAAAGCGGTTCAGGAAGTAAGCAAAAAGGCGGAAACTGATAAAGAGATTGAAGTTAAAGGAAAGGCTGTTGAAGAGAAGACCACAGCGGAAAAATTAGTTAAAGATACTGATAGAGCGAAGGTAGAAGAAGGAAAAAAGAAAGTTGGAGAATATGAGGATGCAAAGAAAAAAGCCGCTTCAGTAGAGGAAATCAAAAAAGATGGAAAAGAACATATAGATGAATTAGAAGAAAAGAAAGCCGGAGGAATTAAACCTGCCGCAGATAAAAAACAAATCCCTTTTAAAAAGGAAAAGACTAAAGGCAAAAAACCGGCGGGTTTTCAAGAAGAACATCTGACTGAAAAAGAAAAGAAACGCCGTAAAGCCCTGGAAATGATCCGAAAGGATAAGGATGGCAAGCGCGGCGGCGGGATTGGTGATACCGCTCGAATAGGCGAAGGAGTCGATGTTTCAAGACGCAGACGTAAAACTAAAAAAGCGAAGAGAAAACAGGTAGATTTAAAAGAAGTTCAGAATACGATTAAAAAGACCCTGGCTTCTATTGACAGCAAAGGCAGGAAACCTAAGAAATATAAAAAAGCTAAGACCGAAAACGGCGAAGAAGTTGAAGAGAAAATTATTAAGGTAACAGAATTTATTTCTGTAAATGACCTTGCCAATTTAATGGACGTCTCGGTCGCGGAAATTATTACAAAATGTCTTGAATTGGGGCTGGTTGTTTCTATAAATCAACGCTTGGAAATTGATACAATCACACTTTTAGCGGAAGAATATGACTTTAGCGTCGAAGAACAATTTGCAGCAGAGTATATTGAAGAAGAACCGGAAGATGAAGAGGAAGAAGATGAAGCGAACCTTGTCCCGCGCTCGCCGATTGTAACTATCATGGGACATGTGGATCATGGTAAAACATCATTACTCGATTTTTTGCGGGATAGTAATGTCGTGGGCGGTGAGAGCGGCGGCATAACTCAACATATTGGGGCTTATGAAGTAGATTGTGAAGGTAAAAGAATCACCTTCCTGGATACTCCGGGACATGAAGCATTTACTGCCATGCGCGCCCGCGGCGCACAAGTAACCGATATTGTTATTTTAATTATCGCAGCCGATGACGCTGTAATGCCTCAAACTGACGAGGCTTTGGATCATGCTAAAGCCGCCGGAGTAAAAATAGTAATTGCCATCAATAAGATTGATAAATCAGGATCAAATCCTGAAAAGATTAAACAACAGTTATCCGAACGGGATGTTTTGGTTGAAGATTGGGGCGGGACTTGTCAATGCGCGGAAATTTCCGCTAAAACAGGCGATGGCATTCCCGATTTATTAGAAAAGTTGCTTTTAGAAGCTGAAATGTTAGATATAAAAGCTAATCCCAAGCGAAAGGCTAAAGGATTTATTATTGAGTCGAGACTGGATAAGGGCAAAGGAGCTATTGCCACTGTTCTTATTCAAAAAGGCACTTTAAAAATAGGCGATAATTTTATAGCGGGGAATTTTTATGGCAAAGTGCGCAATCTGTTAAATGAAAACGAAGAAAAATTAAAAGAAGTCGGGCCCGCTCAGCCGGCTTTAGTAGTTGGATTTATGGGCGTTCCTCAAGCGGGAGACCGATTTATTGTAATGAAGGATGAAAAATCGGCGCGTAATATTAGTACAAAACGCCAGCAGCTTAAACGGGAACAGGATGCAAAACAGGTTAAGCTGGTTACTTTAGATCAGATTTCCGAACGAATAAAATTAGGCGAAGTCAGAGATCTGCCTATATTGGTAAAAGCCGATGTTGACGGCTCTGCCGAGGCGCTTGCAGATTCACTTTTAAAATTGAATACAGAAGAAGTTAGGGTAAATGTAATTCGTAAAGCGGTCGGTACAATTTCAGAGTCCGACGTGCTTCTTGCCTCTGCTTCGGGAGCGGTTATTATTGGTTTCCATATACGGGCAAACGCTAAAGCGCGGGAATTGGCTGAGAAAGAAAATATAGATATTCGTATCTATAATATTATTTATGACGCCATTAATGATGTTAAACTTGCGCTTGAAGGATTGCTTGCTCCTTCAATAGAAGAGAATACTATCGGCAGGGCTGAAGTAAGAGATACATTTAAAATTTCACGTCTTGGAGTTATCGCCGGTTGTTATGTGCTGAACGGTAAAATTTCACGAAAAAATAAAATCCGGCTTGTACGGGAAGACGTCGAAATATATTCAGGTAATATTGCTTCATTGAAACGCTTTAAAGAGGATACGCGTGAAGTAGCCAGCGGCTTTGAATGCGGTATTCAGATTGAAAATTATAATGATCTGAAAGTCGGGGATATTATAGAATCGTTTGAAGTATCTTCAGTGAAACGTTATTTAGAATAAAATGATTATTGGATTATTAACAATTGAAATTATAATACCGCTAAGCGCTTCTCTAAAAGATAAACGAATGACGCTTAACAGTATAAGGGACAGGGTTCGAAAAAAATTTAATGTTTCCATAGCGGAAGTTGATTATATGGATAAATGGCAGCGTTCTTTGATAGCCGTCGCCGCAGTTTCAGCGAAAAAATCTTTTATTGAAGAAATCCTTAACAAAGTTTTTCAACTTCTGGATTCGGATATGAGTTTTGAGATAATAAAGTATAATTTTGAGTACAGATAATAAAAATGGCCGATAGCAGACGTTTAAACCGCTATGCTGATATGCTTAAAAGAGCGCTGGGGAATATTATTGAATTTAAGATGCAAGATCCTAATAAAGGATTTGTTACCCTTACGCGTGTCAAAGTATCAGTAGATTTAAAGATAGCTACTATATACTATACAGTTTTAGGCGGTGAGGATCAGAAGAATTTAACTAAAAAAGTGCTTAAAAGATCGATTCCTTTTATAAAGAATGAATTAAAACCGTACATTACAACACGCTGGATGCCGGAGCTGCGATTTTTTTTCGATGATACGCTTGAACAAGCGGAACGCATAAATGAATTGCTTAAAAAGATAAAAGATGATTCCCCTTCTGAAGAAAAATAGCGCCGTTCAAAAAGAAAATATTGAAGACGGTTTTGTCGTTCTTATAAATAAAGAAGAAGATTGGACTTCTTTTGACGTTGTAAAAAAAATCAGAAGTTTTTTGAAAATAAAAAAAGTCGGTCATGCCGGAACTCTTGATCCGTTTGCAACCGGACTAATGCTGGTAGGCGTGGGCAAAGGCACCAAAGAGATGACCGGGCTTACTGGTCTATCAAAACATTACCGGGCTTTAATTCGTCTGGGCGCCAAAACAGACAGTTTTGATAAAACAGGAAAGATACTAAAAGAAAACGATATTTCTCATCTGGAACTCGATGGCATTAAAGCTGCTATAAAAGAATTAACGGGCGGTTTAATGCAGACGCCGCCGATGTTTTCTGCAAAAAAAGTAAATGGAATCCGGCTTTACAAGCTTGCCCGAAAAGGTATTGAAATCGAACGGAAAGCGGTTGAAGTTTCAGTATATGAGGCTGATATTATCTCATGGAATAGCCCATTGTTGGATATGCGGCTGCATGTTTCCAAAGGCGTTTATATACGTTCGTATGCAGATGATTTAGGCGGGGCGCTTGGTGTAGGAGCTTACCTTGAAGCTTTGGAACGAACGGCAATCGGGCAATATAGAGTGGAAGATAGTTTTAAAATTAATGAGTTTATAAATTATTGGAGCGGACTAATAGAATAAGTAACATGGAAATTATCAGGGGGATTACAAACCTTAAAGATAAAACCGCCTGCGCTGTAACTGTCGGGACTTTTGACGGCGTTCACCTTGGTCATTTAAAGATCATTGAAAGATTAAATGAACTGGCGGCAAAAAAAAATCTTTGTTCAACGCTGGTAACCTTTTATCCTCATCCTAAAATTATTGTCAGCCCAATATGTAAAGACAGCCTCAAATTGTTAACTACAATTGAGGAAAAGATAAAAGTTCTGCAAAAAACAGGATTAAACAGGCTCGTAATAATAGATTTTGATTTGTCTTTTTCCAGATTGAGCTATAAACAGTTTGTCCAATCAATTTTAGTAGACAAGTTAGGCGCTAAGATAATTGTTATCGGTTATGATCATACTTTTGGAAAAGATCGTCAAGGGAATTATGCCAGTTTAAGCAGGCTAAGCAGGGAGTATGATTTTTTGATGGAAAAAGTTAATCCTTACAAAGTTAAGGATAAAGTAATCAACAGCACTCTTATCAGAGAAACGTTGCAACAGGGTAAAGTTGAATTAGCAAATCAATATCTTGGCAGGCGTTATTTTTTAACGGGCACGGTTGTAAAAGGCAGCGGCAGAGGAAGGGATTTAAAATTTCCCACAGCGAATATTGCCGTTGAGAACCCATATAAATTTATTCCTGCAAACGGCGTTTTTGCCGTTGATGTGGAATATGATAATTTAATCTATAAGGGTATGTTGAATATTGGTTATAAGCCGACTTTTAGCGCCGCGCCCCTGCCTTCGCCGGCAGGCAGGGAAGGCGTTGGCAGACAGGCGGATGAAAAGCGTTCCATAGAAACGCATATATTCAATTTCAATAAAAATATATATCAAAAAGAATTAACAGTTTATTTTAAAAAACGCCTTCGCAGCGAAAAAAAGTTCGATACTATTGAAGCGTTAACCGCTCAATTGGAAATCGATAAACAAGAAAGTTTAAATTTATAAAATGGAGATATTCTAATGGCATTGAGCAAAGAAGACAGATTAAAATTAGTGGATAAGTATGGCGAATCGGACAAAGATACTGGTAAAACAGAGGTTCAGGTTGCCATTCTAACAGAACGGATCAAATATTTGACTGAGCATCTAAAAGTGCATAAAAAAGATCATCATTCCCGGCGGGGTTTGTTAAAGCTGGTTGGTCAAAGAAGAAGGTTGCTGCGGTATCTTACCAAAACGGATGTTTTGAGATATCGTAAATTAATTAAGGAATTAGGTTTAAGAAGATAATAAGATTGATTATACCCCTGGAGGGAAAATGGTTATTACTAAGTCGATTGAAATAGGCGGCAAGACGCTTACTATTGAAACAGGTAAAGTGGCTAAGCAAGCCAATGGAGCTGTTGTTGTGCGTTACGGCGATACAATGGTTCTCGTTACGGCGGTATCAGCCGAGGATGAAGGAGAAGACCGCGGTTTTTTTCCGTTAAGCGTTGAATACCGTGAGAAGACATTTTCCACCGGTAAAATTCCCGGCGGTTTTATTAAAAGGGAGGGGCGTCCGAGTGAAAAAGAAATTTTGTCGGCAAGATTAATCGACCGTCCTATCCGCCCGTTATTTCCGGATGATTTTAACAATGAAACGCAGATCATGGCAATTGTCATGTCTATGGATAAGGAAAACGACGCCGATGTTTTAGCGGGGCTTGGCTCCTCTGCCGCTCTTGTTATTTCAGATATTCCCTTTGCAGGTCCGATTGCGACTGTACGCGTGGCAAAAATTAACGGTCAATTCGTTATTAATCCAACGCTAAGCATGTTAGAGGATGCAGAAATTGAGCTGGTGGTCGCCGGGTCAGAAAAATCAATCATGATGGTGGAAGGCGAAGCAACCGAAGCTTCGGAAGATGATTTGCTGGGCGCTATTAACGCCGCGCATGAGGCGATAAAAAAACTTACGGCTCTGCAAAATGAAATAGCCGCTGAAATAAATGTTGAGAAAAGAATAGTTGAAGAAAAAACATTCCCTGACGGGCTGGAAGAAAAGGTAAGTAAATCAGCTTATGAAAAAGTTAAAAGCGCTGTCCGGGTTGCCGGGAAAGTTGAAAGACATAAAGCCTTAAAAGAAATACGTAAAAGCTTAATAGCAGATTTGGAAGAAGAATATCCGGAATCTGAGAAATATATTAAGAAGATTTTGCATGATATTGAAAAAAATGAAATCCGCTCGATGGTTTTAGATGAGAATGTCCGCCTGGATGGACGCGGTTTAAAAGATATCAGACCTATCTCTTGCGAAGTCGGTTTGCTGCCGAGAACCCACGGTTCTTCATTATTTACACGCGGTCAGACACAGGCTTTAGGCGTAGTAACATTAGGCACAAAATCAGATGAGCAGATTATTGACGCTATCGAAGGGGAAAGCAGAAAAAAATATCTTCTTCATTATAATTTCCCGCCTTTTTGTACCGGCGAAGCAAAACCTATCCGCGGAGTAAGCAGAAGGGAAATTGGTCACGGTAATTTAGCCGAACGCGCTTTAAAACCGGTACTGCCTGCAAACGGTGAATTTCCTTACACTATTCGCATAGTATCCGAAGTGCTCGAATCGAACGGTTCGTCGTCAATGGCTACGGTTTGCGCCGGTTCGCTGTCCTTAATGGACGCCGGAGTGCCGGTAAGAGAAACGGTTGCCGGTATTGCTATGGGACTAATCAAAGAAGATGAAAAGATTGCCATCTTATCCGATATATTGGGAGATGAAGATCATCTCGGCGATATGGATTTTAAAGTAGCCGGCACAAGTAAAGGCATTACCGCTGTTCAAATGGATATTAAAATAGATGGTATATCACAGGAAATAATGGCTGAAGCGCTGCAACAAGCTAAAGAAGGCAGAGCTCATATTTTAGGAATAATGGAAGAGCTGATAGATGCGCCAAGACCTGAAATTAGTGAATGGGCTCCCAGAATTATTGAATGGAATATTCCTGTAAATAAAATCGGCACAGTCATTGGTCCGGGCGGTAAAATGATCCGTAGCATTATAGAACAAACAGGGGTTGATATTAATATTGATGATGATGGGAAAGTTACGGTTGCCTCGCCGGACGTCAAAGCCGCCGAAAGCGCCTGCGATATTATCAAGTCCTTATTAGAAGAGCCTGAGTCCGGTAAAGCCTATAAGGGTATTGTAAAACGGGTTAAAGATTTTGGTTGTTTTGTTGAGTTTATGCCTGGTAAGGAAGGTATGGTTCATATATCAGAATTAGAACTAAATCGCACCAATAAAGTGACCGATGTGGTTAAAGAGGGAGATGAGATTGATGTGATTGTGAAAAATGTTGGACATGATGGAAAAATTTCCTTAAGCCGTAAAGCTTTTCT
>JAUXGF010000075.1 GCA_030622395.1 Calditrichaceae bacterium | reverse complement strand
AACTAAAGTGAGCTAAAGTTAGAAAAAAGGAGATTGGAATATTTTTTACTGTCTGTAAATTAGAATTTTAGATATAAAAAATTATTTTAGTTCTTTGACCCCGATTTCAGGACGATATGTCATGCCGTACTCCAACTATCCCAATCCTTTCAATCCGGAAATCACTATTCGTTTTGACGTGCCGATGCTTAATGGTGAGTTAAAAAATATTAAACTTATCATCTACAATTCACTTGGTCAGTTGGTAAACACATTGTACGAGGGACAAATTTCCGGCGGCAAGTACGAAATGAAATGGAATGGAACGAACAGCGCGGGTATGAATCAGCTGTCAGGCGTTTATTTTCTAAATTTCCAATCCGAGCAGTTTGTACAAACATAAAAGATGATTTTGATGAGATAAATATCAGACCCGTAGAGACGAGGCATTGCCTCGTCTCTACTTTTTCAATTTCTTATTGTTGTTCCGCGCTTTTCGTTCTAACCTTTTTTATAGTCGTTCACAGGTTCTGGGTTCTGGATTCTGGGTTCAAGGTCGTCTGAGAATCTGAACCATTTCCCCGTATTTTTCTAATGAACCTCTGAACCTTTAAACGGTTCCCCTTTTTTAACAATTTCAAACCGGTAATTGAAACTTCGACGCCATATAGAGCGGCAGTTGAACAGTATTGCTTTTTGCGGGCAGCATTGGGCGTCCACTCAGTAAAATTGCTAATGTTGGAGAATAACGCTCTTTGTAAACTTTTAAACTTTTTGCCTTAGCGCTAATTCCCGCTTTAACCTCTATGGGAATAATATTGCCTTCGTAATCCATTAAAAATTCTATTTCCGCAGTATTACGGCACCATGAATAAATTGTTTTACTCCACTTTGCCGTTAATTCAGTTAGCACAAGATTTTCTGCAAAATATCCTTTATATGGGCCGTAATCATAGGAAAAAATAGTTTTTGGAGAGAGATCAAGCATAGAGCCAAGTATGCCAACATCAAATATGTAAAGTTTAAAACGCTTTTCATCAGCATAGGCCTGCAATGGTAATTCTGCCTTATTACAGATGGGAACCTTTATTATCAATCCGGCCTTTATCAACCATTCGATTGGGCCTTCGAGCGATGAATATCTTGATGCATTGGGCAGGACGTCTTTAAATACAAATTTTTTAACCCCGTTTGTCTCTTTGGCAAGTTGAATAGGAATATTTTTGAAAACAGCCTCAATCCGAACTGCTTTAATTTTTCCGGAATGTTTAGTAATGTCATCCATATAATCTTTGAGTAATTCTTTTTGGAACTCGCGCGTTTCAGAAAATGCTTCAGAAAGAGTAGTGATTTTTTCGCTGAAGTTTTTCACCACTTCCGGAAGGCCTCCGGTAATCATAAAATATTTAAAATATAACCAAATCTTTTGATGCAATGGTTCAATAAGAGGCTGCTTGGATGTAACAGAATTTAGTAACTCTACAAGACGCCTTTGGCCCATAGCTTCCAAAAACTCTTCGAAATCCATTGGATAGAGTTTATGCCGATTTACTTTTCCAACCGGAAAAGGCTCATCACTTAAACCTAATCCCAAAAGTGAACCCGACGCTGCGACAAAGGCAGTTGGCAGTTTCTGTGCAAAATATTTTAGGGATGTTAAGGCTCTAGGGCATTGTTGTATCTCATCAAAAATGATAAGGTCTTTTCCCTGATTAATATCTTTATCATTAAACAGCCCTAAATCCCTTAAAATTCTTTCGGGCTGCAGGTCTTGTTCAAAAATATGGTTTAATGCAGGATTTTCCATAAAATCAAAAAGATGGTAATTAGGAAATCCATTACGCCCAAACTCTTCTAAGCAATAGGTTTTACCAACCTGACGGGCTCCCTGTAACAGCAACGGTTTTCTTGGTGATGATTTTTTCCAACTGACTAATTCTTCAAAAATCTTTCTTTTCATTTTTCCAAACCATTTATTTAGCGGTATCTTTGTTTAAGAATATATAGTAACCGTTCACAGGTTCTGAGTTCTTGGTTCTGGGTTCAAAGGCGTCTGAACCTCAAAACCTTTTAACCTTGAAACGGTTATGGATAATATAACACAAAAAGTGTAAAATACAATAATTCCTATGAATAAATATCAATTTAAACATTAATTCCTATGAAAAAATGAATACTATATATGCCTTGTACAGTAATTATCCCAATCCTTTCAATCCGGAAACCACTATTTGGTTTGACGTGCCTACGCTTAACGGTGAGTTAAAGAATATTAAACTTATCATTTACAATTCACTTGGTCAGTTGGTAAACACATTGTACGAGGGGCAAATTTCCGGTGGGCAGTATGAGATGAAATGGAATGGAAAAAACAGCGCGGGTATGAATCAACCGTCCGGCGTTTATTTTCTCAATTTCCAATCCGAGCGTTTTGTACAAACCCAAAAGATGATTTTAATGAGATAAATACCAGATCCGTAAACTCGTAGAGACGAGGCACTGTCCCGTCTTCTTATTTTGTTGGAAACTGTGTAGTTTTAGTCAATGCATTGCTTGTCTTTTTATTTTATTTGAAAAAGGATAATTTTAGACGAGGCAATGCCTGTCTTTTTTTATTTTATTGGGAAATAGGAGAATTTTTAGACGAGGCAATGCCTCGTCTCTACGGGGTTATCCCCCAACAAATCCTCAAGGGTTCCGATAAGACCTCAAAGGTTTTCGAAAACCTTTGAGGTCTTTCTACTCTTTTTGTTTTATTCCGCTAAAATTTTATCTTTTTTTTGCATGATTGCGCGTTTATGTCTGTCGCGTTCTATTTTAGATAGTCGTATGTTTAGCGGGGTTACTTCTACAACCTCATCTTCGGCAATAAACTCAATTGATTGATCTAAAGATAACATTCGCGGCGGTCGCAAAGTTACAGTCGCTTCGGATGTTGAACTTCGCATATTAGTGAGTTTCTTTTCCTTAGTAATGTTTACTTCCAAATCGCCGTCGCGATTGCGTTCGCCAATGATCATACCTTCGTAAACAGAGGTTCCGGTTTGTATAAATAGTTCGCCGCGGTCAACCATTGCAAGGCTGGCGTAATTGGTAACTTTGCCTGCCCTGTCGGCAAGAAGCGCCCCTGTAGTTCGCTGGGGAATCGGGCCAAACCATGGTTCGTATCCATTAAATATAGTATTCATAACCCCGGAACCTTTGGTATCTGTTAAAAAATGACTGCGGAAACCGATAAGACCTCGTGATGGGATAATGAATTCAACATTAACCCGTCCGTGTCCATAATTAACTAAGTTCGACATTCGCCCTTTTCTTGCAGACAATTTTTCCGTTATAATGCCGAGATATTCATCCGGAACATCTATGAAAATATGTTCAACAGGTTCACAAGTTTTACCGTCTATCTCTTTGGTAATCACGCGGGGTTTGGATACCATGAACTCATATCCTTCACGACGCATGGTTTCAATCAGAACAGCCATTTGCAGCTCACCGCGTCCACATACTTCAAAAGCGTCCGCCCGGTCTGTCGGTTTTATAACTATTGAGACATTGCCGAGCGTCTCTTTCTGCAGACGTTCGCGCAAATGTCTGGAAGTTATAAATTTACCTTCTTTGCCGGAAAACGGGCTGGTATTTATATAAAATATCATGGAAATAGTTGGATCGTCAACATGAATGCGCTGTAATGCTTTTGGGTTTTCCAGCGATGAAATAGTATCGCCTATCCTTATATTTTCCACACCGGACAGAGCTATGATATCTCCGGAAAATACCTTAACAACCTGTTTCCTTTGCAGATTCTGAAAAGTGTACAACGCCGAGAATTTTACGCCCTGAGTTATCTTATCCAAACCGCAAAGACTGTAATTCTTATTCATTTCCAATGTACCGTTAGACAATCTACCAATCGCAATCTGTCCTACATAAGGATCGTAATCCAGGTTTGTAACCAAAAATTGAGGTTTTGCACTATCATTCGATTTCGGCCCGGGTATTTTAGAAATGATTGTATCAAACAACGGTTGCAGGTTTGTAGAATCATCGTTCACATCTTTATGCGCAACTCCTAATTTTGCGTTGGTATAAAGGACAGGAAAATCAATCTGATCTTCTGAGGCGTCCAGATCAATAAATAAGTCATATACTTCGTTTACTACTTCTTCAATCCGGGCGTCCGGGCGGTCGATCTTATTGATTACCAGAATAATAGGCAGCTTTTTTGCCAGGGCTTTTTTTAGAACAAAACGGGTTTGCGGGAGAGGTCCCTCACTGGAATCGACTAACAATAAAACGCCGTCAACTAAATTCAAACTTCTTTCCACTTCGCCGCCAAAGTCGGCGTGCCCCGGAGTGTCTATGATATTAATTTTAACATGATTGTACATAACGGCGGTATTTTTAGCCATAATGGTTATTCCCCGTTCCCGTTCAAGATCCATCGAATCCATTACTCGTTCTACAATCTGTTGGTTTTCCCTGTAAATTCCGCTTTGTTTTAGCATACCATCCACTAATGTCGTTTTACCGTGATCGACATGTGCGATAATGGCGATATTTCGAATATTATCTTTTTTCATAAATAATAAAGTTCTCCTGTAAAATACCTGAATATTAAAAAGCCAAAAAGGTAAGAAACTTTTGTTTGAAAACATAATTTATTTTTGAGGAAAGAGTAAAACCTTAAATTGATGGGAAATAATTTTACATGAAAAACTTTTACCGCGCAGGCGGGCAGGCAAAGGCTCTAAGTATTTAAAAATTATTTATTTCTTCGTGGCATTCTACTTTCATATAAATGGAAAAGCTGACTTTATCTCAATCATCGAACGATTCCTGCTTTATCATATTCTTCCCATCCTTCTTTGCGGAAAACATAAGCATATCCGCTTTATTTATTATTTCGTCTACAGAATCCGGCGCAGTATTATAGGTGGCTAGTCCAATGCTGAATGTTATTTTCAAGTCCGGCTTTGACATTGAAGCATTAAGAAGAGTCTGCATTCTGTCTATAAGAATTTTTGCTTGCTCGTTTGTACTTTCCGGAAGAAGGATTATAAACTCATCTCCGCCAAAACGAGCTAATATATCCGTTTGTCTAATACAATTTTGCATAATTGTTGCAGCCTTACGAAGAAAAATGTTGCCTGTTTCATGTCCGAATTTGTCGTTTAAAATTTTAAAGTTATCACAATCAATATAGGCAACAGTTAGCGGGCGTTTAGTTCTGCGGGATTTTTGTAATTCCAGATTGGCGCGCTCATAAAATCCCTGTAAATTTAATAAACCAGTTAAAAAATCATTCCTTGCCGAAATTTTTTCCTGTAACAGCGCTTTTTTCAGGTAAGTTAATACGATAGAAAGACTCAGGAAGATTACTAACCTTGTTAGAGTATTCCAATAAGGTATAATAATATTAGTATAAGGTTGTCCTGAAAATATATCGGCGGTAATCCAGGAGATAGTGCATAAAATAACAATGATAATTGTATGTATCCCGCTTATGGTTAAAGCAATAATTGAAATTGGAAGGAAATAAAAAACAGCAAAACCAATATCGTATCCTGTAAAATAATCGAAAATTCCTATAAGCCCGACAAGAATATATACCTGTATCAAGAGAAGTATTTTAGGCTGCTTCCCTAACTTATCTATTCCCTTTATTAACCATAAATAGTCCATAATAAGAATATTCGTAAAAAAAGTTGAAAACTTTATAAATATGATAGGTTGATGGTTGAATGATTGGATTGCCATAATTTTCTTAGTAACATATCCATAATCCTATTAATTCATAAATCCATGTTCTGTTCTAAAAGATCATTACTTATTTACCCAAATTTTTAAGCTTTTTCCGTCTAACTTAAAATCATAGCTTTGATTGCCTTTCAAAACTGAATCGTTCTGCCCGGAAATTCCATTAACGTAATCTACATAATCAATAGTAGCAACCATCTGCCAATTTCCATCAGGCAGAAGTACATTCTTAAAACAACCATTTTTATGATCCGTATTGATAAGAACAAAAACTTTTTTATCAACGATATATCCCAATAATTTACTGTTTTCAGGTTCAATCCATTGGAAATAATCTTTTTCCGGCTTTTCGGCGATACGGAATACTTTGCCGTATTTGCTTTTTCTTAACTCAATCAATCCTTTCCAGAATTGATACATATTGTCGTAATTGCATTTTATTGAAGGATCATCGCCGGTATTTTTCCCTTTATTGTTCCAGATAAAGGCATTGGCATTGGCATAATTATACGTATCGCGTTTGCCGTGAAAATAAAGGGCGCCGCTTTTTGTATGTTTAACAATTTCTTGCAGAGGAGCCAGTCCTTTGCTGCGCATCATTTCGCTGCCGCCGTGGATGACAACGGGACCTAATGATGTAAAAAGTAAAGCGGCGGCAATTTTATAGCGGTTCTCATCAACCCCAAAACGCCCGTCCCAATCTGTCGCGGCAAAGCGATCAGCCAGAGCCCAGTTGTCGTGAATATCTAAATAATTGATTCCGGATAGCGGCGTTTTATCTTCAGGAAAACCGGCAGCCAGCGCTTTTTTAACATTTTCCCTGTCGCCGTTCCCGCCGGCATAACCGCGGTCTTTTAGCTTATCTTGTGGATTGGATGTCGGGCCCTTAAAAGCGTTACGGCTGTCGTCCTGAAAAAAAGTAATTGGCGAATCTTCTTTATACCAGTCCCAATCGGGATTGCTTTCATAATCAGGGTCAGCGGAAGCGATCCACGGTTCGCCGTAAATGATAATATCTGGTCCTACAGCTTCACGCAGGGCTTTTAGCGTTTGTTCATCGGTTTGACCCGCCAGATCTATGCGGAAACCATCCAAGCCATATTGCTCGATTAAGTCGGTGCATTGTTCGATAATCCAGCGCTGCATCATAGGACGCTCTTCGGATTTTGTTTCGCTGCCATAAGCGCCGATAAAATCCAGCTTTTCATTCGTGCGGTAGAAATAAGGGATATCTATCGCTGAGAAATTGAAATAGTATTGTCTGCCGTCCATCCGCTCGGCGGTATGATTAAAAACCAGGTCAACAATCACGGCAATGCCTTTGTCATGAAACGCCTGCACCAGATCGCGGAATTGTTTGTTCTGCGCGCCCCACCGGCTGCCTTTCACCCGGTAACGGCTTTCGATGGCGAAGGCGTGTGAAGTGCGGTATCCCCATTGATAATTTTCTTCATTGATTCCCTGTTCTATCATATATGGATCATTAAGAAAAGCTTCCCGCCATTCATCGTCCGGAAAATGCAAATATTCCTGTACCGGCATAAGGTGGATTACGTTTACCCCTAAGTCAACAAGATGATCAAATCCTATCCTTTCGCCGTGGGCATTTCGCAGGTCGGATTTAGCGAAAGCCTCAAAAGTTCCCTTTAATTGCTCGTCAAGCGGAAGATTTCTTGTAAAATCCTGCACATGCACTTCATAAGCAATGACGTCTTCCATTTTAGGTCTGCCGTTTTTTAAAGGCGCGGCGGGTTTCATTTTTTGCCAGATGCGGCAGGGCCCGAAAGTATCAACGCTGACCCGTCCCCACGGATCACTGAAATGAACGGGATTTGTTTGATAAAAACGATTGCCGGGTTCATCCGCTCCATGAGCTGTAAAATCATAATACCAACCTTCCCAATTTCCAGGCAGGCGGGTTTCCCAAACGCCGTTTTCGTCGCGTTTCATATCGATAATCTTTTTAGCTTTTGCAGCAGGTTCTTTATAAAGATACAGCTTGATTAAATCGGCGCGCGGTGCAAACAGCCGGATATAAGTAGCGTCTTTATCTTTTACATAATTGGCGCCCAACTCTTTATCTGAGTATAAATGACGAAACCATCCGTCGTAGCTAATCGCCATTTTTTTATTCAAATACTTTACTTCGAGATAATACAGGCGGCGGATATTCAAATCTTCTGCCGGTACGATTTGTAGAATGCCTGATGAAACGTAAAAAACACGTTCGACGTCGATTTTTTGTCCCTGCGCATTTGTTAGAGCATAATTTTGCGGCGAATATAAATAATCAGGCTGAGCGGATTTGAATATCAATCGTATATCCCTGGGCGCTGTGATTTCGGCTTCGACTCGCAAGGATTTCAGCGTATGCGCAAAAAGCAAATTACCACTATTTTTATTTGGCGCATCAGCCGGAATATCCATCCATTTTCCTTTGTCAATTCGGAATTTGAATTCACTGCCTGGCGGAATTACTGATAAACCGGGATTGATGATACTTAAAATCCAAATATCTTTTACAGTAGATTTTTTTAGCTGCCAGCTCTCATCATTTAAATCGTGATTCCAATTGCGCATAGCTCCTTCCAAAATTACACGCTCCGGTTTAACTTGGTATATCAGCTCATCAAAAATAAAGTGAGTAGTGTCTATGTTGATTTTATAACCCTGAAGACGCTCGGCTTTGCTGAACTTCGCTGTTTGGGCGTTTAGGAAAAAAGGCAGGAAAAATAAAAGAAATAAATATCTGAACATGATTGATCTCCTTAGATTTTTGGGTCCATCTATAAATAGTGTGGTTAATTTCTAATTATTTAAACCCATTTGTCATTTTCCCAAAGGGACGCCCGTGGCGCGATCCTGACGCTTTGGGATGGTGAGAAATCTTACAACACTTGGGATTATTGAAGTTACAGATTTCTCCCTTCGGATCGAAATGACATTTGCTATTTTTTATTATTATGTTCACCCACACAAATCGACATAGAGCCTTTTTAATGAAAAATATTTACAATCAATATAATATTATTTTAGTAAGAAATAGCGTTTTAAACAACTTTAATTCAAATGATTAAAATTAGGCTAAAGAGTGTTATAAATTTAGAAAATTAATTCATAATTTGTAATTTGAGGTATGCCGCGATATTATTGAATAAAGGAATGGTTTTAATTTTTATTTAAAAATCGCTTTTAGCTCTATTTCAAACTCTTTTAATAAATGAGATTGGATTTTACCGGTTTTATCAGCCCGCCGGTGCAAGTTGTATTTGTTTTCTTTCAGGATATAAATTTCAATCCATTGCTTTTTGGGATCTACTATCCAGTATTCTTTAACTCCAAAGGTTTCATAAATTT
>JAUXGF010000073.1 GCA_030622395.1 Calditrichaceae bacterium | reverse complement strand
TCCTGATAGTCTTACATTAGCCAAAGAGTTGGCAAATAAATTTGACGTTCAATATGTAGTTGAAGATATGACTGCGGCGGTGAAAGGCTTTGGCTGTTATATCAGACGGGATGAGGCGATAAAAAATGTATTTCCGGAATTTGATGATTCATATAAGGCAAAAATAGTTTTACCGGCTAATATATTAGAAAAAGATACTCTAAATATTTTTCAATTGACTATTATTTCTCCCGATGGTAAAGAAAAAGCCGAACGCTTGCCGCTAAAAGAATATCTGCAAATTGTAGCAGCTTCTAATTTTAAGCAGAGAAGCCGCATGAGTATGCTCTATTATCATGCAGAGTCAAGAAATTATGCCGTAATCGGGACCGGCAATAAAAATGAACACGAACAGGGCTTCTTTGTAAAATACGGCGACGGCGGGGCTGATGTGAAACCAATCGCTCATCTGTTTAAAACTCAGGTCTTCCAGCTTTCAAAATATCTTGAAGTCCCGGAAGAAATTCAAGGCAGAATCCCTACAACGGATACTTACAGCGCCGAACAAACACAGGAAGAATTTTTTTTCCGTTTGCCATTTGATATTTTAGACACTATCTGGTATGGCTGGGGAAAAGGGGTAAGTGAAGACGAGATTGCTAAGGCGCTCAAGCTGACTCCAAATCAGGTGCAAAATGTAATCCATGATATCAAGAGAAAAATTGCAGCGACTGAATATTTACGAATAAATTCCCTGTAGATTTATACTTTAAGTCCTGAAACAGCGGGTAATAATTATTTTATGCTTCTATAAAATGAGTAAAAATGCGTTCGCTGGAATTAATCATGCTCGTTGAAATTTTTTAAGATTCTATCATTATGAAGAAGATTTTACTAACCGGCGCAAGCGGCCTTATCGGCTTCCATACCGCAGTTAGATTATGCGACGAAGGCTATAAAGTGTTTGCTCCCATAAGAAGCGGCGCCCTTCAGAATGATAATGTCCAAAGGTTAAAATCAAAAGGCGTCCGTATTATTGAAGGAGATTTTTTTGATCAAAAAATTCTCAAACAAATTTGTTCCGAAAAGATTGAAGCCGTTGTGCATCTCGCCGCCATAAGGGGAGAGACTGATTTTCCAGAAGAACATTATTACAAAATTAACGTCTGCGGCACGGAAGTTTTGCTTGAGCAGGCAAAAAATTTTAATATCCCGAAATTTATTTATTGCAGTTCAGTTGGCGTTTTAGGGACTATACCGCAAAAACAACCCGCAGCGGCTGACGATAATGTCTGTCCCGATAATCTGTATCATAAGTCCAAGCGGCAGGCGGAAGAATTAGCGCTAAAATATCATAATGAATCTATGAATGTTTGTATTTTAAGACCAACAATTACTTACGGCAGCGGCGATGATGGATTTCTGCCAAAACTTGTATCATTGGTTTCAAATAAGCGCTTTGTTTTAATAAGCGGTCAAATTAAAATACACTTGTTAAACGTAACGTCATTTGCCGGACTTATAATTAAATTGCTGCAAATGGATACACTTGACGGGCAGAGCTATATTGTGGCAGATCAAAACGCGGTAACTTTACGCGCTTTGGTAAATAATATCTATCAGATTGCTAAAGGCCGGGATTATCCAAATTATATGAAGGCGCCTTTATTTTTGTTTAGAGGAGCGGAAGCAATACTAAAAACATTGGGAAATCGCCGACTATTAACCAGCGTTCAGCTTATAAGCAGAAGCTGGACGTATGATATATCCAAAACAGAAGAAGCCCTTGGTTACCAGCCGCTTGATACTTTAGCAAATATTCAAAAAACGATTGAGGATGAATTGAATGCCGGAAAGTAAAGAAAATAAAATATCTACCTTCCTTAGCATTTTAGATACCTGGCCTGAATATTTTGAAACTATGGATGAGGGAATGGGCACAACTTATGAGCGGTTTATTCTGCATCGTTATTTTCGGGAGATAAAAGACGCTTATCAGATTAATTCTGTTTTGGAAGCACCCGGTTTTGGGATGACAGGTGTTTCAGGGATTAACAGTTTGTGGTGGGCAAAGGAGGGGGTAACGCCCATTGTTGTCGATACAAATGAACAAAGGATTGCAAAATCAAAGCAAGTATGGGACGGCATCCCCCTGCCTGTGAAATTTCAATTTATTGAAGATTTTAATCAACTGCCTTTTGATAATAAAGCTTTCGATTTTAGTTGGAATTTTGCCAGCCTTTGGTTTGTTAATAATTTAGGATTGTTTTTAACGGAGCTGGAACGCGTAACGAGAAAAGTGATTTTTATATGCGTGCCCAACCGCAGTGGGATCGGATACCGTTTGCGCTCTTTTTTTAATAAAGAAAAAATAGATAATTTTTATCCTGATAATATTAAGTCGTCTAAAATTGTTTCCACTTTAACTAAATCAGACTGGCGGTTAATGCGTTCCGGTTATCTTGATATACCGCCCTGGCCCGATATAGCAATGAAAAAAGAAGACATGTTGAAAAAAGCGGGATTAGGTTTTCTAATAAAGAAAAAGAAAAATCTGCCGGCTGAATTGGAAAGAACATGTATTGTTGATTATTTTAAAGACGTGCGCCCGGAGCTGGAAAATCAAATATTAAAATATGCTTTTTTAGAGAAAGCGCCTTTCCCTATTAAGCAGCTTTGGGGGCATCACCGCTATTTTATTTTTGTAAACTCTCATCCCGATGATTCGTAAAAAGAGTAGTTATGGAGTGGTGGAGTACTGGAGTAATGCTTTTTAATCAATACTCCAGTACTCCCTGCCTGCCGGCAGGCAGGGCATCAATCCATTATTCCATTCTTGCTTTTCATGTAAACTCACATGGGCTTCCGCCCTTAACAAAGTATAAAAGTTTTGTGTTTTTTTTACCCATCCCTAGCCCTTCCCTAATACAATAGGGAAGGGGATCCAAGTCCCCCTCTATTTTTTAAAGAGAGGGGGATTTTCCCACAGGGATCCCTTCGGGAAGGGGGTGAGTTAAAAGATTCATACAAAAGGCTAATATGGTTTCAGTAATCATCCCATCTTATAATTCCGAAAAGACTATTGAAAAATGTCTTACCGCGCTCCAAACACAAACCTTTGAAGGGGAATATGAAATTATTGTTGTAGATTCTTCGGATGACAGAACGCCCTTGTTAGTTAAAAAATATTTTCCTAAAATCCAATATATTCATTTACCTGAAAAAACCGATCCGGGCACAGCGCGGAATTTAGGTATAAAAAAAAGTAAAGGCGATCCGATTCTGTTTATTGATTCGGATTGCCAGGCGGCGCCGGATTGGATTGAGCAAATGGTTTCCCTGCATAAAACTACGGATTATGAAGCGGTTGGGGGAAGCGTTCTAAACGGGAATGATCATAAATCTGATATAGCATGGGCCGGCTATTTAGCTGAATTTAGAGAATTTATTCCGCAGCGTCCCAAAAGAGAAGTGAATCATATCCCAACGTGTAATATATCCTATAAACGTTCGGTGTTTAATCAGTTAAGGGGATTTAATCCAAAATATTATCCGCAGGAAGACCTGGAATTTAATCACCGCTTAAAAAGAAATGGCGGTAAAATTTTGTTTAATCCTCAGGCTTTTGTTTACCATCATCACCGCACAACTTTAAGATCGTTTTTTAATCATCAAAACAGGGTGGGATTTATTACCTCGACCATGTTGAAAATATTACCATTAGAAGGATCAGCTATTGCCCGCAGCAGAGTAAAGACGCTGTTAGCCATTCCCTTTCTGCCCCTGGTTAAATGGATGAGGACTTTAGGTGTGTTTTGGAAACTGCATAAGCAGATCATTTTAAAACATCCTCTTGCCGTAATTATTTTGTTGTTTGGCATGCTGCCCTGGGCAATTGGTTTTTTAAAAGGAGTATATAGTAATAATCATTTATTAAAAGAAAGTTGCAAATGAAGCCGGTTGTTATTATCCCGACATTGAATGAATGTCAAAATATTGTGCGCCTTATTAAAGGCATTTTGAAAGAAAAATTGAATTTAGATATTCTTGTCGTTGACGGACTATCGACCGATGGGACGGCGGAAACGGTAGAGAAGTTGTCAAAAGAATATCCTAATGTGTCGCTTGTATCGCAGGAAAGCCGTAGTAGTTTTGGCGACGCCCTGCGTTTAGGTTTCAAAACCGCTTTGCAGCGCGGATACGATCCCATACTCACTATGGACGGCGATTACTCGCACGGGCCCGAATATCTAAAGGATTTTTTGAATAAATGCAATGAATATGATTTGGTAATCGGCAGCCGTTATCTTGACGGTGTGCGGGTTGAGGGCTGGCGTTTCCGTAAACTGCTGCTGAGTAAACTGGCTAATATGTATGTTTCTTATCTATTAGTAAAACCGATTTGGGATTTTACTTCCGGTTTTCGTTGTTACCGTCGGCGTTTTCTAGAAAAAATAGATATTAGCAGCCTGCATAATGAAGCATATATCATACAAATAGAATTACTGCATTTAGCGTATCAGAATCGTTGTCGGGTGAAGGAGATCCCTTTTATTTATCGTGATACTAAATATGGCGTTTCAAAAATCAGCGAGCATTCAAAACGTAAAACCATGTTATATGTGTTAAAGTTTCGCGCCCCTTTTTTGGAAATTTTTCGCCATCTTACATATTTAAGAAAAAAATACGAGCGTTTTGTCGATGAGTACGAAGAGATAATGAATCCGCCAAAACTAAAGAATGACGGACGCTTTGAAGTAAAAGGCTGCTATTCTGTAAGCGTGGGCGTAATGGCTTATAATGAGGAAAAAATTATTGAAAGCTGCCTGGATGCTTTACTCAATCAAAAAATGAAGTCCGGTAAAATTGATGAGATCATTGTAGTTTCATCCGGTTCGACTGATAAAACAAATCGGATTGTGCAGGAAGTATCCCGTAAAGACGAGCGTGTGAAATTGATTATTGAGCCGGAAAGAACGGGCAAAGCGAATGCTATTAATGAATTTTTACAAATTGCTAATGGCGATATCGCAATTGTAGAAAGCGCCGATACGGTCACCTTACCGGATACGGTCGAAGAACTGATCAAGCCGTTTGCCGATCCGCAGGTTGGTATGTCCGGGGCTCATCCTACACCGGTTAATGATAAAAATACATTTGTGGGGTTTTGTGTGCACAAGTTATGGGAACTGCATCATTATTTAGCGATGGACGCGCCGAAATGCGGAGAGATGATTGCCTTCAGGAATATTGTTTCCCGCATACCAAAATATACCGCTGTGGACGAAGCGACAGTTGAAGCGATTATAAGCGAGGCAAATTTAAAATTAGTTTATGCGGAAAAAGCATTTGTGCGCAATAAAGGGGCTGAAACATTGAGAGATTTTATTAAGCAACGCCGCCGTATTGCCTCCGGTCACCGCTATCTAAAAACCACTATGGGGCATGAAGTTGCAACGCAAAGCTCGGGCAATATTTTTAAAAAGGTTATTGCCACCCAAAACCGGACAATTAAGGAAATGTTATATATGCCGTTTTTAATTTTAATCGAAGCTTATTCGCGTTTTATGGGAGCGGTTGATTTTTATTTACGCGATAAAAACCCGTTTATTTGGGATATATCACTCACTACTAAAAAGATGTAGGTGGGTTAAAGAAGTAAGAAGTAGGAATTTGGAATTTGGAATTAGGAATTGGGAATTAAGAAACAATAGAAAGGTAGTTTTGTTTTGCAGGATCAAATAAACAAATTTTTACAGGAAATAAAAAAAGCCGTCGACGCTGAAATTGAGAAGATACTTCATAATGACGAACCTTTAATTGAGGGGCTGTATAAATCGGCTGCATATTCATCCGCGGGCGGGAAACGCGTTCGTGCAGTTTTTATCAATTTAATCGGCGGACTGTTTGATATTGAACCGGGAAAGCTGCTTTACCCAGCCTGCGCTGTTGAATTCATTCACGCCGCTTCATTGATAATGGATGATTTGCCTTATATGGACGACTCGCAGCTAAGGCGCGGCAAACCGGCTAACCATATAGTGTTTGGGCAGGACGTTGCGTTATTAGCAAGTATTGCCCTCGTTTCTAAAGCAACAAAAGTAATTTTAACGGACGTAAATCTCACTGAAAACGAACGGAACAGGGTAGCTGCAATTTTGAATGAATCTTATGGGTTTGATGGCCTGGCTGCCGGGCAGTTTGTGGATTTAAAATTAAAAAGAAAAGATATAGATTTTAAAATAATCGAATATATAAATCATAAAAAAACAGCGGCTCTGTTCACAGCCGCAGGTCAAATTGCCGCTGTAATTGGCGGCGCCGCAGAACAGGAAAAGAAAGCCGTACAGGATTTTTGTCAAAATATAGGATTCACCTTTCAAATTATTGACGATATGCTGGATATTGCCGGGGATGAAAAAATAGTCGGCAAAAATCTCCAACATGATAAATGGAATTTCGTTAAATTAGTCGGAGCGGATAAGGCGGAAAAGTATTTAAAAGAATATTACGATCAGGCTATTAAGGCTTTGCAAATATTTGGGGAAAAAGCAGATAATCTTAAGAAATTCAGTAAGTACCTGATTGAACGCTCGGCATAGGTGAGGAATTGGAGTACTGGAGTGATGGAGTGATGAAAGAATTGAATTGGTGAAGAATTGGAGTGGTGGAAAAATGAAAGATTTGAAGAATTGAATTAATGCCATTTAACCATTACTCCATCACTCCATTACTCCATTTCTTCACATGCTGAATTATTGTAAATAATTTATATTTAAGTTAAAAGCTCAGGGGATATTGTTCTGAGCTTTTTTTATTAGGAATTAGATATGCATGAATTTAACAGGTTATATATTTACTGATTAAAAATGCTTATATTTGTAATGTTAGCCGGCTGAAAGTATTTATAAATTTTGGATTAGATATGAAAAAGAATATTGTAATATTGTTTGTTTTTATTGTAGTGACAATGCAAATATCAGGTTGCTTATTCAATTCCGGTGTTGAACAAAATCTTAATGCAGAAGAAGTTTTAATATATTCTATTATTGTTGATTCTGTCTTCAATGACACATATAAGACAATTTTCATCGATGATAGTACACGTAGTTTAATAAGATTTATTACTAAAAGTACTTTTTCTGAAAATCTTTTTGGTGAAGAACCGGTAGAATATTTTAAATCATTTTTTGAAAAGAAAAAATGTGACGTAAAAAAAATTCTAATAAAGGATTATGTTAAAAATAATAGATCTAAATATTTCCTCCGTAAAAATTTTATACCAAAAAGAGAACATAGATATTTACCTTATCGATCGATTTATTTATACAAATATCAAAAGATTAAAAAACAAAATGAACTTTTTGAAGCAATAAAAAACGGCGCGAAATTTGGAATAATAAGCTTCTCGCGAATAGGATTTAATAGTAGAAAGACTGAGGCATTAATTGAGGTACACATTCACCGTGAAAGAAGAGGTGAAAATTTTTTTATTATTCTAAAAAAAGTAAATACAACCTGGAAGCCCGTATCCAATTGCTATATTTACGGTCCTTATTCTGTTCAGGATTAGTAGTAAGTGTAAATACAAAAATTATGAGCCGTCTAAAAAGGTAAGGCATCTAAAATAAATAAATATCGGTTCTTCGGAAATTCATTAATCCGCAGAATGGCGCTGAAAACGTGAAATTCATAGCCGCTATTTTTTCAGATGATTACCGGGCGTTAAATGAAATAGTAATATTAAGTTTTAAAAGTTCCATTATTTTCAGGAATAATTGATACAGAAATGTGGTCTTTTATTAAAAAATATCTTGGCTGGCGCGGATGGGCGGCGCTTTATTATAATTCCATTTTTGAAAATATATTTATTATATTTTATATTACCTTGCGCCTGCCGGATTTTTCAAATGCTTTTGTGGTTGATATACTAATCTTCATTCTGTTTAGTATATTTTCAACAACCTACGGCTATTTGATAAATGACCTGGCGGATAAGGAGCTTGATCGTAAACATGGCAAAGAAAATACATTTGCGGATGATTCTAAGAGTAAAGCTGCCGTTATAGTTGTTTCGGCTTTTTTAATCAGCGTTTTGCTTGGACTGCGGTTTTGCGATAATTATTATTTTATAGGCGTGTGGATAGTCTGGTTGGCGATCAGCACATTTTACAGTCTGCCGCCGCTGCGTTTAAAAGAGCGGGGTAAAACCGGTTTAATATTTGTAATATTAGCCCAGCGCGTTTTCCCCATTTTATTAGTCTTTGCCGCTTTTGAGTTTACATTTATTTGGGAAATAGCGTTAATAAGTATATACATTTTATTGCGCGGCGCATCTTCGGACATTAATCATCAATTAGAGGATTATGAGAATGATCTGAAAACCGGCACAAAAACATCCGCCGTTGAATTAGGTAAAGAACGTCTGGAAAGAATTTTTCGGATTGTTTTAGAAGGTGAAAAAATATTTTTACTTTTGGTTTTAATTTTAACGGTAGTCCGCTTAAATAAAATCGAGATTTTGACCATTCCCGTTTTTTTAATTCCGCTAATTGTTTTTGCGATTATCTATGGAATAAGCTGGATTCGTTTATCACGCATTGCGAATGCTTCGATTGAAACAATCAATCCTTATTATAAAAAAGAAAAAACTATCTTTCAGTTTATTCATCTTGTTTTCCCCAATATTTTCCTGCCTCTTTATTTCATATTTGTCTTAATTTGTTACAATTATTTTTATTCGCTGTTTATTTTGGTTTATATAATAATATTTCGTTTGTATGATATAACTACAATTAAACATTCATACCTTGGCAGGTTATTGTTTAAAAGAACATAGCTTTGCAAATTTACCCTGTTAAATAAAAAGTTAATATGATTGGAAAATGCGCAAACATATTATTTAACGGGGTAAATTAATATTGGTATTAAAAAGTACAAATAATAAATCACAATGTTCATCCTGAAAATTGGGATTGTGTTTTGTGATTTTAGGCTGATAATTTATCATTACTTTTCCCGAATGGCAGGTTGTTGCAGATTGGGGCTAAAGCCCAAAAATTCTGAGGTGCGCGTGATCCCCGAGCTAAAGTTCGGGGCAATTCATTACACCATAACTCATTGAATTTCATATGAATAGCCCCGACTTTTCCTACAGGGATCCCCT
>JAUXGF010000469.1 GCA_030622395.1 Calditrichaceae bacterium | reverse complement strand
TTTCCCAAGGGACGCCCTATGGCGCGAGCGAAGGAAGAAATCTGTAATCCCTTGATATTTATGGGCAACAGATTTCTCGCTCCGCTTCGAAATGACAGTTTTAGCTAGTTTTCGTTCAGATACTAAGTAAGACAATAACGGCTGCTAATAGGAAAAATATTATCTTTAGAAAAAATGAATAAATAAAATTAATTCTATTTCGAATGAGGATTTTATGTTAAGCTTAATTGAAAAAATACTCTTTATCGCCGCTGTAGTTTTATCACTGTATTTATCCTGGAAATCCTTTTCAACCTTGATAAAAGTGATATACCGGGGGCAAAGCAAGCTTCATTTGGACAACCTTTCATCTCGCATCGTACAGGCTTTGTCTGTACTGATTATTCAAAAAACCGTACTAAAAACCAGATTTGTGATCAGCTTTTTACACTCCCTGATTGCCTGGGCTTTTCTTTTATACTTTTTGGTAAATCTCGGCGATGTTTTAACGGGTTATATTCATAATTTCCATTTTTTAGGGACAGGCATTGTTGGCAATATTTACCGTCTTTTTGTTGATATCTTCAGCGTTTTAGCCTTGATCTCAATGTCGTTCTTTTTAATTAGAAGATTTATTTGGGGAACTGAACGTCTTAAAATCCGTGATAATGTTCTCTTAAACGAAAAAGCAAAATCCGGTATGCGCAAAGATTCATTAATCGTCGGCTTTTTTATCCTGCTTCATATCGGTTTTAGATTCATTGGCGAAAGTTTTACGCTTTGTTTAATTGGAGCAGACCTCTGGCAGCCGCTTGCTTCGGGTCTATCTATTTTATGGCTGCCCTTACCGGAAAGCGCTGTTGTATTTATGCAGCATTTATCATGGTGGCTGGCAATTGGTTTAATATTAGCCTTTATCCCCTACTTCCCGTCCAGCAAACATATTCATTTAATGATGGGACCTTTAAATTTCTTAACCCGTCCGAATAGAATCGCTCCGGCAGTATTAGAACCTATTGATTTTGAAAATGATGAAATTGAACAATTCGGCGTTGCTATGTTAGAGCATTTGGACAAAAATCAGATACTCGACGCTTATGTCTGTATTATGTGTAACCGCTGTCAGGATGTTTGTCCCGCTTATACTACAGGAAAGGAACTAAGTCCTTCGGCGCTGGAAATTAATAAACGCTATTTTATAAATGAAAACAGACAAAAGTTAGCCGCCGGTAAAGAATCGGAATTTTGCTTGTTAGATTATGCCCTTAGCCGGTCTGCTTTATGGGCTTGTACAAGCTGCGCAGCTTGCGTTGAAGTATGCCCTGTCGGAAATGAACCGATGTTTGATATCCTTAATATCCGCCGTGACCGTGTATTAATGGAATCTGAATTTCCAAAAGAATTACAGACCGCCTTTAACGGTATGGAACGTAATCAGAATCCATGGAACATTAATGAAGACCGCCTGCAATGGGCAAAAGAAGACGATGGCATTACCGTAAAGACAGTCGAAGAAAATCCTGATTACGAAATACTCTATTGGGTTGGATGCGCCGGAGCTTTTGATCAAAAAGGACAAAAAACAGCTCAGTCGTTTGCTAAAATACTAAATAAGGCAAATATTAATTTTGCCGTTTTAGGTAATCAGGAAAATTGCACGGGCGACAGCGCAAGGCGGGCGGGTAATGAATATTTATTTGCTATGATGGCGGAGGCTAATGTTGAAACGCTTAATAAACTTAAAGTTAAAAAGATTGTAACTACCTGTCCGCACTGTCTGCACACCCTGAAAAACGAATATCCCCAATTTGGCGGTAATTATGAAGTCATTCATTATACAGAATATATTTATGAGTTGATCAAGCAAAATAAATTAAGTATAAAGAAAGAAAATCAAATAAAAGTAACTTTTCATGATCCATGCTACTTAGGCAGACAAAATAATATTTATAATGCGCCCCGGGAAGATTTAAAATCATTTGGCTTTAAAAATATTGAAATGGATCGAAACCGTAATAACAGTTTTTGCTGCGGCGCCGGCGGCGGGCAGATGTGGAAAGAAGAAGAAAATGGAAACGAAGTCATTCGCCAAAACCGTTTTAAAGAAGCTCAAGCAACAGGCGCTGAGATAATTGCCACTGCCTGTCCGTTTTGCATGACAATGATGAGCGACGCCTCAAATGAGTTAGAATCCGATTTGCAGGCAAAAGATATTGCTGAGTTAATAGCAGACCGATTAATTGATTAAGATATTTGTTACATGAGAGATGTTTTTAAATATTTGAGATAAATATATTCATTCACTCTATGCTTATTAAATATAAAACTTTAAGATTCCTATATAATAAAAAAGGCAGACCTATAACTGATCTGCCTTTATCAAAAATATACAATTAATCCCTTTAATTATGGTATCAATTTTTGGCAAGCATCTGACGGACATACTGAAGCGCACTGCGGTTCATCAAAATCTCCCTTGCATTCCGTACATTTATCCGGATCGATTACATAAATCGGATCGCCTTCACTTATAGCTCCATTTGGACATTCATCCAAACAAGCATCGCATGCAATACAATCATCGGTGATATAAAGAGCCATTTTTCCTCCCATTTTTGTGTTAAATATAAAACGTAACTTAAAAATTAAGATAATTAGTGTCTGAACGAAAACTAGCCCAAACTGTCATTTCGAAGCGGAGCGAGAAATCTATTAACGTTATAAATATTGAAGTT
>JAUXGF010000330.1 GCA_030622395.1 Calditrichaceae bacterium | reverse complement strand
TGCAGTACCTCCATGACCGAGAGACAGACATCCAGGCCGATAAGATCAGCCAGAGTCAACGGGCCCATGGGATGGTTCATGCCCAGTTTCATGACTGTATCAATGGCCTCGGCGGTGGCAATGCCCTCCATCAGGCAGTAGACCGCCTCGTTAATCATAGGTATCAGGATGCGGTTGGAAACGAATCCAGGGGAGTCCTGAACCTCCACCGGTGTCTTGCCTATCTTCCGCGACAGATCCATGATCGTTTCACAGGTCTCATCGCTGGTGGCTATGCCCCGGATGACTTCGACGAGTCGCATGAGCGGTACTGGGTTCATGAAGTGCATGCCGATGACCTTGTCTGGCCTCCCGGTGGCAGCGGCCAGTTCGGTGATAGGGATGGAAGAGGTGTTGGAAGCCAGGATGGTCGCTGGAGCAGTAATCCCGTCCAGGCGAGCGAAAACCCTGTTTTTGATGGTGGCGTCTTCGATGATCGCTTCCACAACTAACTGAGCATCAGCAACGTCCTCTATCGACAGCGATGGGACGATGCGGCTCAGGGTGGCCTTCTCCTCTTCCTCTGTGATACGGCCTTTGGACAGGAGTCTGCTCAGCGACTTGCTGATGGCAGCCATGCCTTTGTCTATGAATCTCTGTTCAACGTCAACCATAGTCACATCGTATCCGGCCTGGGCAAAGCTCTGAGCGATACCATTGCCCATAGTTCCGCTGCCAATCACGCTTATTTTATTTTCTGACATGATCTTCTCCTAAACAGTTTCTATTATTAATGCCGAAGCCTCGCCGCCTCCGATACAAAGCGATGCGATTCCTCTTTTTGCATTTTTTTGACGCATTGCATATAACAGAGTCGTCAGCACACGCGCTCCGCTGGCGCCAATCGGATGTCCGAGCGCAACTGCGCCTCCGTTTATATTAACTTCTTCAGTAGAGAGTTTTAATAAACGATTATTGATTAATGATACAACCGCAAAAGCTTCATTAATTTCATATAGGTCAATATCGTCTGTGTTTAATCCTGTTTTATTTAACACTTTGTTAATTGAATCTGCCGGAGCTGTAGTAAAATTTACCGGTTCTTTACTGGCAGAAGCTTGCGCCACGATACGCGCCATTGGTTTTAATCCTAATTCTTCGGCCTTTTCTGCGGACATCACTACTACAGCCGCAGCCCCGTCATTAATTGAAGACGCATTTGCCGCAGTTACGGTTCCATCTTTTTGAAAAGCGGGTCTTAATGATTGTATTTTTTCAAATTTAACCTTTGGCGGTTCTTCATCTGTATCAAAAACAACCGGATCGCCTTTTCTTTGCGGTATTTCTACAGGTACAATCTCATCTTTAAACAAGTTGTTCTTTTGAGCTTCTAAGGCGCGCTTATAACTTAAAACAGCGTATTCGTCTTGCTCTTCTCTGGAAATATTAAATTCCTTAGCGCAAAGTTCTGCGGCAATTCCCATGTGAAAATCATTATAAACATCCCACAAGCCATCTTTAATCATCCCGTCAATCATTTTAGAATCGCCCATTTTTAAACCGAACCTGGCGCCTTCAAAATAGTATGGAACGTTATTCATGTTTTCCATTCCGCCGGCAACAATTACATCCGCGTCGCCAACCATAATCGCCTGAGCCGCTAACATAACCGATTTTAAGCCTGACCCGCAAACCTTATTAATTGTTAAACAAGCAACAGAATTATCTAAGCCAGCGCCCAGGGCGGCCTGTCTTGCCGGCGCCTGTCCTAAATTTGCCGGAAGCACAATCCCCATAATTACTTCATCGACTATGCTTTTTTCGATATTTGCCCTTTTAATAGTTTCTTCAATAACAATGCTTCCTAATTTTGTCGCAGGAATGCCTTTTAATGAGCCGTTAAAACTACCAATCGGCGTTCTCGCGGCGCTTACGATTACAACTTCTTTAATTTGTGCCATAAAAACACTTCCCATTAAGTTTTAAGGTTATTATTTTTTGGTAAGAAAGTTACAATGTACTCATTTTTTTTTATCTTTTCAAGCGTTGCATACTTTATATGCGGCGCATGATCAAATATAAATATCCATTTTTCTTCTATAGCCCTTCGGCATATTTCTTCCCGAATTTTCTTTGTTTGTAGAGGATCATAATCAAACGGAAAAGGGATATTTTTTATTAATTGCGTCTCAGTTGCAATGATGTCGCCGCCATAACACAGCTTATGCCCTTTTGTGTCAAATAAAACAATTTGATGACCTGGAGTATGTCCGCCTGTGAAATATATTTCTATACCTGTGGATATTTTTTGTCCGCATTCAGTAAGGTGCAAATTCTTAGATAGGGCATTATAGTAGATTTTAAAAACAGCGTCGCCATTATTAAGTTTTTTCTTGCCATATTCCCATTCTTTACAATGAATGTAACAGGGAATATTATTGAAATTTGGAGTGTAAGCGCCACTGTCAAATTCAAAATAGCCGCCTATATGATCATAATGTAAATGCGTTAAAATAATGCCGTCAACATCTTTTTCTATTAAATTGTATTTTACTAATTTTTCAGCCATAGGAAGGTAAGGAGTTGTATCATGGCGTTTAAACATTTTTAAAGGTAAGTTTCCAAGACCTAAATCAATTAAATATTTTCCATGAGGCGATTCGACAAAAAGAAAATTTATACTTAAGCGAAAATGTTCGTTTTTATATTCCCCGCTTTTCCCTTGCAGCTTGCTTTTTACATTAAAATTAACATCGAAAAGACCATCTGAAATATTTATAAATTTCCAATCATCCAAAGTTAATATATTTTTATTTTTCGTTTGCGCTTGCATATTTATCATAAGCGTCAATGATCTCTTTTACCAGGTAATGACGCACCACATCATTTCTGTTTAATTTAACAAAATCAATTCCCTTTATATCCGAAAGCACTTTAATGCTGCTTACTAATCCGGAGTCTTTTTTTACCGGCAGGTCAATTTGAGTTATGTCGCCGGTAATGACCGCTTTAGCGTTAGAACCTAAGCGTGTTAAAAACATTTTCATCTGCATAAATGTGCTGTTTTGCGCTTCATCTAATATTACAAAGGCATTATTAAGCGTTCTTCCACGCATGTAAGCCAATGGGATTATTTCAATAATTCCCTGATCCAGATATTTTTTTAGCAAATCAATAGGCAGCATATCTTCAAGAGCGTCATATAAAGGCTTTAAATAAGGATCAATTTTTTCTTTGAAATCGCCGGGCAAATAGCCCAAACTTTCACCGGCTTCAACCGCCGGACGGGCTAACACTATTTTTTTTATCCTGTTATTATTTAAATATGCAACCGCCATTGCAACTGCCAGATATGTTTTACCGGTGCCGGCAGGTCCAATAGCAAAAATGATGTCATTATGTTTAAATGAATTTAATAATTCACTTTGCCCTTTGGACTTTGGCTTAATATAACCTTCATTAGCTTTTAAAATTATTTCATTATTATATTCAGGTATTTCTACCTTCCCGCCGGGTTTGTCGGATTGGCTAATTTTAGCAATATTTATTGCTGTTTCGAAGTCATCTTTAGAGAAAGTCTTCTTTTTTTTAAAAGAATGGATTAGATCATCAAAAATGTTTTTTATTATTTTTATATCTTCATCTGTTCCTATGATTTTAATAGTATTCCCACGCGCGATTAATCTAACACCAAGGTATTCCTCAATTAATCTTAAATTCTCATCCCTATGTCCATACAACATTAAAGGTTTTACAGAATCAGGAATAATATATTTTTGTTCAACTAAATTTTCCATTAACTCCTCAAAACAAAAAAAGCTTCTGGCTTATACAACCAGAAGCTTTATTAAAAATAATATTATTCATTTAGACTAACGGGCAATTTTCAATAGCTGATATGGATAGATCATATTAGGATCGGAAATAGTGCTTTTATTTGACTCATAAAGTCTTTGCCATTTAAATGAACTTCCATAAACATTAGAATATCCGGCGATTTTACTTAGAAATTCACCTTTTATAACCAAATGTTCATTTGGACCGACGTCTCTGGGAATGTTGAAAATCTGATTAACATAAATCAGATCAGGATTTTTAATCTGATCGCGGTTGGAAGTATAGATTCTCATCCAGGCGTAAGCGTCTCCATAAATATCCGCTTTAGATGCGATTCTCCAGAGACAATCGCCGCGTAGTACCGAATAAGTGGGAGGAATTGCCGGTTTTCCCTTCTCCTTAGCTTGCGCAAGCATACTTTCAATTGAGCTTATTAATTGCGCATTATCA
>JAUXGF010000289.1 GCA_030622395.1 Calditrichaceae bacterium | reverse complement strand
GGCGGGATTAAAAACAGGCATTATTACAGGACGGATGTCGGAAATGGTAAAGCGCCGCGCAGAAGAATTAAAATTTGATATTGTTTCTCAGGGCAGTTTTGATAAATTACCTTCTTATCAACAAATCAAAAAAGAATCTAAATTATCGGATGATGAAATTGCCTATATCGGCGATGATATTTTGGATATGAGTATCTTAAAACGAGTCGGTTTCAGCGCCGCGCCGTCTAACGCCAGAGATGAAGTGAAAGCAATTTGTGATTATATTACAATAGCCGAAGGCGGACACGGCGCTGTGCGTGAAGTAATTGATAAAATTCTAAAACGTCAGGATAAACTAAATAATTTGATTGAACAATTGTCGAAATAGAACATAGTAAATACTGATATTTGGAAATTAATGTTGGTCTTGAAAATAACAAATCTCAAATAATAAATAACAAATAAATATCAATGTTCAATATTCAAATCACAAAAAAGGATGAAGTTTGATGTTTTGGTCTTTGATCCAGATTTACAGGCTGTTGCAGAACACCCAAAATGTCATTTCGGACGGAGTGTCCCGAGAATCGGGATATAACGTCAATAGTAACAATATCCCGACGATTCGGGATCGTTAAAAGATCCTCGAAATGACAGGAAAAACACTAGAGCAACACCCTGTTTATCGGGAGAGATTTATTTGTTTTTTGATTTTTAGGTTAAAAATTTATCATAGCTTGGAAATTCCTATACAGTTGCAGTAAATTACAGCACAGCGAATGACCATAGCTTTTCTTAAATATTAAGGACTATATAATAAAAAAAAGGTAAGACAGGATGAAAAATAAGATATTGATATTTGTTACATTATTATTTCTTTTTACCTCAAATCTATTTGCTCAAATTACTGTTGTCGTGGCTGATTTTAAAAATGAAAGCGATGAGTTTCATCTGGATTCGTGGGAGCGCTCCATTCCCGGTTTAATACGTTCTGGAATTTCGCAGTCCGATGACATTGTTGTTTTGGAACGTGATAAACTTGAAGACGTATTTGAAGAGCAAAAGCTTTATCTAACCGGGTTTATTGATAGCAGTAAGGTTCAGCAGGTCGGCAAACTGTTAGGCGCCCAGTTTATTATTTCCGGAAGAATTCACAAAATAGACAAACATTATCGTATCGACGTCGATATTATTCGTATTAAAACCGCACAGGTTAAAACGGAAAAAGTGGAAGCTCCCGATTCCAAACATTTAAAGGAAATGACGAGTCTGCTTTCAAATAATATCAAATACCATTTGACAGGAAAGGGCAGTTATACGGAACGGATTTCCATTGCCGGCTATCCGACTAAATATTTTTTGGGAGCGACGGTCGGATTTGGCGTCGCCGCTTATTTCACCAATAAAAGTTATGTTGATAATCTCGATAAATATGATCAAAATAATAAATTAGATGAATTCGATACATATTACGATAAAGCAAATAACGCCCGCAAGTTGACTATTGTTATGGCTTCACTGGCTGCATCCGCTTTAGCGGGGACTATTTATTGTTTGATTAGAAATCGAACGACAGATGCAATTACCGCCTATCCTAAAACAAAAGTTAATATTAAACCGGCGCTGGGCTTTAATTTAAACAGGGAGGTGCAATTAAGTGTACAAATATATTTTTAGCATATTTATTATATTATTTTTACTAATCAGTTGTGACGATATCCCGAGGGATAATATTTTGGACCCTAAAAATAGCTCCGGCTATTGCCAGCCGGTTATTTTAATTGAGGCTTTCGTTAATACGTCTTATCCTGCTTGCGACAGGGCAATTGAGGCTCTGAATCTTATTGAAGCTGATTATGGCGGCAAAATAGTAATAGCGGAATACCATCGTGATGTGGCAGGTTCTATCGATTCATGCAGTTATTTACAATTTGATGCTTTTCATCAAAAATATGTGGATGCGTCAAGTTCATCGACGCAAAGAGGAATTCCTGATATTTTTGTTAATGGCGCAGGTAATCGTGTTTCAGGAGCGTCGAGCGTTAATTCAGTCAGAGACCGTTTAAATCCAATCATTTCAGAATTGGTAATACAAAAAAATGAATATATTCTTGAGCCAAATATTCAGGTTAACGGCACTACTATTAACGCCTCTTGTAAAGTAGCCCGTCTCGGCAATCAAGCGGCGGCGCATTTACGGCTTAAGTTAATATTCATTAAAGATTATGGCAAAACATATTTGAAGCATGTATCCGTACTTCCTGAACCAGCTCTAATCCCGTGTGTTATTATAGATAAAATAGAAGTCGGGGAATTTGTGGAGAAGAAATTTGATTCATTATCATTTACAAATCTTCCAGACGCCGTTATATTTACATTAACTTCTGATGATGAAGTTGAAATTTTTCAAACAATTATATGGGAAATCTAAAAATGAAGCAATATTTAAATATATTTTTATTGATTGTTATAATCGTATTTACCGGCTGTAAAGGGATTGACAGCATATTTAATCCATATAAAGCTCCGGAACTCGATGAAAAGGGGATTGAAGTATCAAAGGACAGTGTTTTTCCGAGGGATACAGTTATTGCATCTATCAAAGCAACTAATCCTGAAGACGGTCCTCTGTATTATGAATGGAGTACAACAGGCAATGGTTGGTTTATTGCACCTGCGGATAAGGATACTGTGCGATGGATAGCTCCTTTGGAGGGCGGTACGTACACAATTACAGTCAAGGTTTCTAATGAAGAAAAACAAAAAGACGCTTCCAAAGATATTTTAGTTAATAATGTGAAAGAACCATTAGTGAATATAATTAAACCGGAGAATGGCACTTTTTTTATTCAATATGAAGAGATCAATGTTGAAGCATACGCTTACCATAATAATGACGTTACAACTGTCCGCTTATTTGTAAATGGCAAACAGTATGGGGAAAAGGATTATAGAGGTGATAATACTTATAAATTTAAATTTGAAACAGATTCCACAATGGTTGGTACAACAACTATTAAAGTAGAAGCAGATAATACTTTGGGTAAAACCGGCGCTGATTCCGTAACCATTAATGTAGAAGAATTTATACCGGGTAAAAATGAAAACTGAATCCATTATTGACATAGGCAGGCGGGTTGTCCGCATTGAAAAGGAAGCCATCGCCGCCGTGGAAGAACGTATCGGGGAAAACTTTGAAAAAGCCGTTAAAACCATTTTAGAAAGCAGCGGCAAGGTGATTGTTACCGGAATGGGGAAATCCGGCGCTATCGCTAAAAAGATTTCGTCGACTTTAGCCAGCACCGGTACAACGTCGTTATTTCTTCATCCTGCCGAAGGCGTACATGGCGATTTGGGCATGGTTCTTAAAAATGACGTAATTATTGCCATATCCAAAAGCGGGGAAACTGCGGAAATTATTCATCTGCTGCCTTCGTTTAGAAGATTGGATGTGCCTGTTATCGCGCTTACAGGGAATAAGAATTCGACACTGTCGCGTTATGCCGCAGTATCGCTTGATATCAGCGTTAAAGAAGAAGCCTGTCCTAACGATTTAGCCCCGACAGCCAGTACAACGGTTACTTTAGCCATAGGTGACGCTTTAGCGGTTGCTTTATTGCAGAGCAGGGGTTTCTCCGCTGAGGATTTCGCCTTGCTGCATCCCGGTGGCGCGCTGGGTAAAAAATTATTGCTGCGCGTTTCAGATTTAATGGAAACCGGCGATCTGACCCCGTTTTGTTATAAAGAAGATTTAATGCGCGCCGCAGTGTTGGAAATGGCTCATAAACGGGGGATATGCCCTGTTGTCGATAGGGAAAAGAATCTTTTAGGAGTTTTAACGACCGGTGATTTAAACCGCCTGATGGAAAAGACAGAAAACATTTTTCAAATTCCGGTAAATGATGTAATGAATACTCAACCCAAATATATTTATAAAGATGATTTAGCCGCTATCGCTTATAAAGAAATGGAAAAATACCGCGTTATTGCCCTGCCTGTAGTTGATAAAAATAAAAAATTAGTTGGAGTGCTTCATTTACACGATTTAATGCAAGAGGGTATAAGCTGATGAAAAAGGCAATCATTATAATTCTTATCAATTTATTATTATCAGCATGCGCAAGCGAACAGGATAAAAGTCACGACGTTGTCTCTAATGAAACCTTCCCCGATCAGGAAAGTTGGGACGCTTCAATGGTTATTACCCGCGAAGGGAAAACAGTCGGTTTACTTAAAGCCGGTCATATAAAAAAATATTCAAAACAAAATATAACCTTACTATCGGAAAATATTCAGGTTGATTTTTATAACAGCGACGGACAGCATACTTCGGTATTAACATCCGAAGGCGGAAAGATATTTGATATAAAACAGGATATGATTGCTTATGACAATGTAGTTGTCGTATCTGACAGCGGAATTACATTATATACAGATACATTAATCTGGGACAATAAAAATCAAAAAGTCATATCGGAAATCCCGGTAAAGATTACTACAAAAGAAAACGATACATTTTATGGCGACAGCTTTATTTCCGACGCTAATCTCGAAAATTACGAATTAACTAATCCACGGGGAAAAACAAGCAAAACCATAAATGTAGATTAATTAATGATAAAACAATATAAAACTATCATATATATACTTCTGTTAATAACTCTTGTTTTTGCCTCTGACGACGGATTAGAACTCATTCATGC
>JAUXGF010000124.1 GCA_030622395.1 Calditrichaceae bacterium | reverse complement strand
CCGATTCTTTAGCAATATTATCTTTTTCTTTATCTAAATTGAGGATATGCGTATTAATATGTTTTATGTTGTCAAGCAGTGAGTTTTGTGTAATTAGTATTGACGAGCCTGAATCGTTCATAATAAAAGTTATGCGGTCAAGCGGGTAGGTAGGATCCATTGGCACATAAGCGCCCCCGGCTTTCATAACCGCCATTAAGCTGACGATCATTTCAACGGAACGTTCTAAATAAATACCGACCTTCGTTTCGGGTCCGACGCCTTGTTTACGCAGAAAATGCGCGGTTTGATTGATTTGCTCGTTAAGCTGCCGAAAGGTTAATTTTTGATCGCCGAACTGCACAGCCAGCGCATCCGGTCGCTGTTTAACCTGATCCTCAAATACCTGGTGAACGCATACGTCCTGCGGGAAATCTACTTTTGTATCATTCCAATCAACAGTTAGCTGTTTTACTTCTTTATCAGTCAGCATGTCAAGCCGGGCAATCTTTTGTCCGGGATTTGCGGCAATCCCCTTTAAAAACATTTCTAAATGTTTAAGCATGCCTTGAATCGCGGCGTCGTCAAACAGCCTGCTTTCATAAGCGATTTCTAATATTAATGATTCCGTTGCCCCGGCTACGAGCGTTATCGGATAATTAGTGCGCTCAAAAGAACGAACGTCGCTGATCTCAAAACTAAGCTTCTGTTCCTTCATAGATGAGTCAACAGGATAGTTCTCAAAAACTACAATGCTCTTGAATAATGGAAGATCGCGGGGAACGCCGCTCCAGCCCTGAATTTCCACTAAAGGCGTATATTCAAATTCACGCAAATCCACCGCATGAGATTGGATTTCTTTAAGCCAGTTCAAAACAGAAATATCAGGCTTAACCCGGATCAGCATAGGCAGGGTATTTATAAACAGCCCAACCATATTTTCGACGCCGCGCAATGCAGGCGGTCTGCCGGAAACAGTAGCCCCGAAAACGATTTCTTCTTCACTGGAGTAACGGCTTAAAAGCAGCGCCCATACGCCCTGAATAATGGTGTTTATTGTAAACTGATTCTGCCGGGCGAGTTTATCAAGGCTTTGAGTAACCTCTTTGGAAAGCTCGATTTTTTGTTTTTTATATTCGTCTTCAATCTTTATTTCCATATCGGGCGAGCGGTCCACTGTAAGCGGCGTAGGCGAAGAAAAATCTTTTAAAATAGATTTCCAATAAGCTTTAGCCTTTTCCATATCCTGTTTTTGAATCCAATTTATATAATCGCGGAATGGACGGGCAGGGGGCAGTTGAAAGGGCAGACCCTTATGTGTTGTTTCATATAATGTAAAAACTTCTTTAAGAATAATGGGCATAGACCAGCCGTCGGTAAGCAGATGGTGAAAGCTCCAAAGAAATTGCCAGGTTTGTTCTTTTAATTGAATAAGGTAAAAACGCATCAAAGGGGCTTTGGAAAGATTAAACCCTAATTCCCGGTCATGTTCAAATAATTTATCTAATTTTTGTTCTTGTTCAGCTTCGTTACAATCACCCCAATTTTCTTCTGATATAGGAATGGATACTTCCTTATGAACAACTTGCAGCATTTTATCCAATTTCTTCCAGACAAAGGAAGTGCGTAAAGAGGAGTGGCGGCGGACAACTTCCTGCCAGGCTTTTTCAAAAGCGGATTTATCAAGGTCGCCGCTCAACTTACAACTGAATTGTTCAAAGTAAGCCCCGGACTCAGGATTATATATACTATGAAAAAGCATCCCCTGCTGCATCGGCGAGAGCGGGTACACGGCTTCAATATTTTTTTGTTTTGCTTTGCTCATAAGGAAAATTTCTCACTTAATGTAGTTGATTCTATGAAAGAGAAAGAATGAAGAGCTGGAGTGTTGATAAAAAGCATTACTCCAGTACTCCATTAATCCATTACTCCCTTCCACAGCTCATTGTGTCGGTAAACTTGTGAATTTATTTTGAGTTAAATTACCTTTCTTAGATTTGCCTCATAGTGAAATAGATCAAAATATCAAGTATATTAAAATTAGACGGTTAACAGAGCAACTCACCCCCTTAGTCCCTGCCTGCCGGCGGGCACGGCCCCTCTCTTTGGGAAATAGAGGGGGAAACTGGAGGCGTTATTCCAGGTATATTTTTAGTTTTTGAATAACTTTGTTAATATTTTTTAATTCTTCGTTTTTTATTCTAATCACCTTTTTTTCTAAATTATTTATGATATAAGTTCGTAGTTCATCATATTTTTTTTGATTCTCATGAATTTTGCCGTCAATTTCTACGACTAAATTTTTTTCAGCGCAATAAAAATCCGCAACAAAAAACTTTTCTTTATCATAATCTTCATAAACGATAGGATGCTGCCTTAAAAACTTCTTTCCAAATAATCTTCTATCTCTTACTAACTCCCAAAAAATCTTTTCAGATTCAGTCTGATTTTTCCATAAATATCGTACTATCTCTTTAATGATTTTTTTATCAATTCTTTTCATACTAAAATCCTGGATTATTCATAAATGATTGCCACAAAGGCGCAAAGACACGAAGAAACAATAAGATAAAAGACAATTAAATTTCAAACTCTGCTTTATGGTATTAATTTATTAATACTATTCTTTTCATTGTTATTTTTAATACTTTGTGTCTTAGTGGCAAAAGAATATTTCAGGAAATATAAATTCATCACTATTGAACGATCCATTCATCTCCCCTCTCTTTCAAAAAAGAGAGGGGGGCAGGGGGGTGAGTTACTCCCCTAACTCCTCCAAAATCCCATCAATCTCATCTTCTTCCAACTCCACATCCTCAAAATCAGAAGGCGTATATCCTCCCGCTTCCGCTGATTGACAGTGTTTAATCAACAATTTTATTTGATCCAGATAATCCTCTGCAAATTTGCTGATTGTTTTTTCCTTGTGGAAATTTCTGCTGTAATTAATTTGAATAATCAATTGTCCGTTTTTTACGCTGGCGCTGATATCTAAAAGGCATTCTCTTTTTGATTTCAAACTGCGTTCCGTACCGGTGCCGCCGGTTACCGGTTTAAAGGGGCTGGTGCCGTCAACCACCTGGTCAAATTGACCTAAATAGTTGAAGACGATATCTGACGAGGGAATAGATTTTAATTTATCTTGTAATGTTTTATCATTGGATAAATAACGTAATAATTCAAAACCGATACCTTTGTTAGGAATCCGGCGTAATTGTTCTTTTATTGATTTTAAAGCCCCGCCGGGATCAACGGCGCCGGTCAGGTCGAGATACACCGGAAACATTGAGGTGAACCAGCCTACGGTTGCGGATAGGTCGACGCCTTCTAAAATATCTTCCCGACCGTGACCTTCGAGTTGGATAAGCAGGTTTCGTTTTCCTGTCCACTGTTCATAAGATTTTAAAAGCGCAGTGAGCAGGGCGTCGTTTATTTGCGTATTATAAACAGCCGGAACTTCCTGTAAAAGCGCCGTCGTTTCTTCGCTGTTTAAAGAAACATTAACCGATTCTGCCGAAGCCTCGTCATTCAACCCTTTATCATAATCCCTTGGAAGCGGTTCTGTTTTTTTATTTAAAATATCAAGCCAGTAATCTGTTTCCGTTTTCAGGGCGTCTGATTGGGCATATTCAGTTAACTTTTCAGCCCAATATTGAAATGATGTGCTCTTAGGCGGAAGCAGAACATTCTGCTGAGTAGCTATTTGACTATAAACAAGTTGTATGGATTCAGTTAAAATACGCCAGGATATTCCGTCAATAGCCAAATGATGAACGACTATCAGCAAGCGGTCTAACTCTGCGGCGCTGCGTTTAAAATAAGCGGCACGCATGATCGGACCTTGTTCAAGATTTAAACTTGCCTGAACCCTGCCCGCTTCTTTTTCAATTTCCGCAAGCTGCTCTGCAACAGGCAGATTGGAGAAATCTTTATAAACAAATGGAATATAATCGTCCACTCCGGCGTTGATTTGATCCCACCCCCCGTCGGTTTGTTTAAAACGTAAACGTAAAGCGTCGTGATGCTCGATAATCTTTGAGACAACCTGCTTTAAAATTTCCGGGTCTAATGATTCCTTCACTTCCAGCATGATTGATTGATTCCAATGATGAGCCTCTACAGGATTTTGTTCAAAAAACCGTTTTTGGATTGGAGTGAGTTTAACAGCTCCGCTGACAATACCCTGTTCGGCATGGATAACCGGCGCTGTGCCTGCAACCGCCGCTAATCCCTCAACAGTAGGATTCTCGAATAATTGTTTTGGAGTAATGCTCAATCCCTTCTGATTGGCGCGGGCAATTACTTGAATGCTCAAAATTGAATCGCCGCCCAATTCAAAGAAGTTGTCCTGAATGCCGGCTTTATCCACGCCAAGAACTTCTTTCCAGATAGCGGCTAAGGTTTTTTCAGAATCGCTGCGCGGTTCAATGTACGTAGTTTCAAGATCGGGGCGGATATAATCCGGTTCGGGCAGAGCTTTACGGTTTACCTTGCCGTTGGGCAATAAAGGAAATTCATCAAGCATTACAAACAGAGCCGGGATCATGTATTCCGGCAGCATATCTTTAAGATAATTTCGCAGTTCGCTTATGCCCGGCGCTTTTTCGTTTTCCGGTATGAGATATGCCGTTAACCGCTTATCGCCTTTTTTATCGTCGAGAGCCATAACAACGGAGTCTTTTATTAATTTATGACTGCGCAGGTTTGATTCGATTTCGCCTAATTCCATTCTGAATCCGCGAACCTTAACCTGGTGATCCACGCGCCCTAAAAATTCTAAATTCCCGTCAAGCAGGTAACGCACAAGATCACCGCTGGCATACATACGCGCCCCGGGCTGACCGCTAAAAGGATTAGGTATAAATTTGTCGGCTGTCATTTCAGGTTGGTTTAGATAACCTCTTGCCAGTCCGTCGCCGCTGATATATAATTCACCAGCTACCCCAATTGGTACGGGCTGCCGGTATTTATCCAAAACATAAAACATGGCATTAGCCACCGGACGCCCGATAACCGGCTGCGCGGGATTGCTTTTAATATTGCAGATAGTCGAATCCACTGTGCATTCCGTAGGTCCGTACATATTGTAAAATTCCGTTTTAGGCGCTTGTACCAATTGTTTCCAGGCAGCTTCGTCAATTGCCTCGCCGCCGGGCAATATTGCCGATGGCGCCCAGCCGGATCCGTCTAATAAGCCGGCGGAAAGTAAAAGTTTGAGTTGGGACGGAACGCAGTCTAAAATATCAATCTTATGTTCACGCAGATAAGCTAACATTAAATTGCCGTCGCCTCTTGCTTCCTGCGGAATAATGTAAAGGGCGTGCCCGTAAGTCAGCATCACTATTTGCTGAACGGATGCGTCAAATGGAATGGGGGCGTTTAAACTAATGCGCAGTTGCCTATCCGCGTAACGCCTGTAAACTTTCTGATTTAGATTCGCCGCCAGATTCAGCGCCGAGCGGTGTTGCAGCATAACTCCTTTCGGCTTTCCTGTCGACCCTGATGTGTAAATAAGATAGGCTAAATTTTCGGGATTAAATTTTAGTTGTAAATTTTCATCGCTTTCAAGTCCAATCTCTTCCCATTGGGAATCGAGGCGGATGATTGTAATATTGTTGGTTGGCAACCCTTTGGTCGACTCTCCCCTGGTAAGCAGAACCGGCGCTTGGGCGTCTTCTAACATAAAAGTCAGGCGTTCGTGCGGATAGGTTGGATCCAACGGCAGATAAGCGCCGCCCGCTTTAAGGATTGCCATGATACTTACAATCATATCCAAAGAGCGCTCCATCAGGACGCCAACAATCGCTTCTGAATTTACTCCTTGTTGTTTTAGGAAATGAGCCAACCGGTTAGCCCGTTTATTCAATTCGCTGTAAGTCAATATTTTACCGTCAAAATGCGCCGCCGCTGCATCGGGGGTTTTCTTAACCTGCTTTTCGAAAAGCTTATGAATGCAGTTATCTTTTGGATAATCCATGACCGCTTCATTCCATTTATGCAATATTTGATTTTTTTCTTTTGATTCCATCAGCGGTAAAGCGGATATATTTTGTTCGGGATCAGCGGCGATTCCTTCAAGCAGGGTCTCAAAATGTTCGGTAATGCGGTCAATAGTCGCCGGTTTAAACAGATCGGTTTTGTATTCGATAATGCCGACGAGCCGGTTTGTATGCTCAACCATTTCTAATGAAAGATCAAATTTGGCTGTTCCGCTTTCCATATTAAACGGCTTCAAAGTTAAATCTGGAAGTTCAACGGCTTGAATATCCGATCTTTGCAATGAGAACATCACCTGAAAGAGCGGCGTATGGCTCATGTCGCGTTCAGGCTGTATGGCGTCCACCAGTTTTTCGAATGGGATATCCTGGTTGTCAAAAGCTTCGAGAGCCGTTTTTTTGTTTCTTTGTAAAAGACCGCTAAAAGAGGGTCCGCCGGATAAGTCGGAACGCAGAACAAGCGTATTTACAAAAAAACCGATCAATGGTTCTATTTCGCTGCGCATCCGGTTTGCCACAGGCGTGCCCACTGCAAAATCTTCCTGCCGTGAGTAGCGGAACATCAGCGTTTGGAAAGCGGTCAGCAGTGTTATAAATAAAGTAGTTTCCTTTTCATTACTAAGTTTTTGTAATGCTTTAAAAAGATCGGCTTTTATATGAAACACCCGGCGCGTGCCGTTAGAAGTTACAAGCGGCGGTCTTGCATAATCAGTCGGCAATTCGAGATACGGCGACATGCCGGCAAGTTGTTTTTTCCAGAAATTCATCTGCAAGTCAAGTCTTTTCCCTGTCAGCCAGCCGCGCTGCCAGGCGGCATAGTCGATGTATTGAATCAGCAAATCAGGCAGGGGAAAGGGTCTTCCTTTAATAAAAGCGCTGTAACCCGCCGATAATTCCTGAATAAAAAGATTGACCGACCAGCCGTCGGAAATAATATGATGCATAACCACAATAAGAACAAATTCATCTTGCGAAAGTTGTACAAGCTGTGCGCGGATCAGCGGTCCGGTCGCTAAATTAAAAGGCTTACGCGCTTCTTTATTAGCGAGGCTGAGCGTTTCCTTTTCTTTCTTATCTTCGGGTAATTTGCTTAAATCGATCCTGTCTAATTTTATGCTTAATTTTGGAAGAATTTTTTGCGACGCTTTTCCGTCCTCTGAACTGGTAAAGATCGTTCGCAGCGTTTCATGCCTCTCGATAATCTTGTTTAAACTCTGTTCTAAAACAGGAATATTTCCACTGCCTTTAAGGCGGATTGCGCCGGGAATATTATATTGCGGATTGCCCGGATCCATTTGATCTAAGAACCACAAACGCTGCTGGGCAAAAGAAAGCGTCAGTTCTTTATCGCGGGGAGCCGGCGTAATTTTTGTTAATGCTTCGTGTTTTTCAAGAGTCAGCTTGCGGGCAAGGTCCTTTTCAACCGTGTATCCGAACTCCTCTGCGAGACTCCAGCTAATATCGCTGAGAAAATCGTGAGAGTGAAATTTTTTCCATTTTTCAGCGACGCCGGCGTTAATATTCTTATGAAGGTAAAATTTAAAATCCCCAACCATTTGAGAATTAGACGTAACCCCGTCGGTCATCTTTTTACCCTGATAGGGCTTAAGCATTTCCTCTGCAAATTCGATATTGAGAAAATTACACAAGTTTTCTAATTCATGCCGCGGATCGGCTAACAGTGATTCAAATTTTAAACGAAATTGTCTTTGGGCGGGAATATTCTTTAAAAAATTAATTGTATTCTGATTGGAAATTATCCAGATCAATTCGGCTAATT
>JAUXGF010000410.1 GCA_030622395.1 Calditrichaceae bacterium | reverse complement strand
GCGTTGAAAACACAAAATGTGTGTACATATTTTTATATTCAATCTTCATTTTTTTATAAGTTTAATTATAAATGTCCCATATAGTTAAATTAAATAATCCCCCCTAAATTTGCAACTGAGCCGAAGTAGCCCCGTGAGGGGCGAAATGTTTGTAGGAAAAGATATCCCCAAAAACAATGGGAAGCCCCGTTCCCACAGGGAGACTGCGCTTGGGGCGGTATGAAATTTTTTTGATATTTATTATTTGAAATTTGCTATTTCCGGTTTATCCGGCTTAGGATATTGATTATCGATTTTATTGTATATCAAGCAAATACAAAAATTCCTTAGCAATAACACGATAGGCTGGATTGTATTTTCCCCTGTATTTTTCAGAATGATGCACAGCGGGGAAAGATTTTTTTCTCATATCAGCAAAAAAGGAATTAAGTTCATCTACTGTAAATTGGATTTGCTTTTTATCCGCCATGTCAATAATCGCTTGCAAGTAAGTTTCAAGATTCTTGGTTGATGATTTAAACTTATGCGCGGTTTGCATAAAAGCGTTGGCTAGTTTTTCTTTATCTCCTGATAAGGCTTTAAAGGGTCTTAAATTAATACGAACCACTTTCCCTTGCGGGGCGATTTCTTCAATCAGGATTTCAGATGAATCCGCATTCACCTTTTGCAATTCATACTTTAAATAATTATAAGCTTTAACGCTGTCCAATGCAAAATGCGCGCTGCCCATCGCCGCCTGAAAGGCTAATTTATACAAATCCTGAACCTGCATTTCAGGATATTTCTTCAACTGATTTTTTATAATCGTCTGAAAAGAATGTTTTTCTTCCAAATCAGAACACGTTACAATAGAAAATAACAATATTAGAATTACAAAAAGTTTTACATATTTCATAATTTGTTACACCTTAATCTGGATACTGGATACTTGATACTGGATGCTGGATACTGAATGCCGGTTGGAGCGGAGCGGGAATACCGCTCACTGATTACCGATCACCTATCACCGGTTACTGGTTGGATCAGAACGCGCGGCAGTCAAATTACATTAGCGATGGATTCCCAGCCGGTCAAGCATAAATGCGTATTCAAAGGCAATCTCTTTATACATATCATAACGCCCGGAAGCGCCTCCGTGACCAGCGCCCATATTGGTTTTTAATAACAAAAGATTATCGTCCGTTTTCAAAGCTCGCAGTTTTGCCGTCCATTTTGCCGGCTCCCAATATTGAACGCGCGGATCATTTAAACCCGCTGTAATCAGGATATCCGGATAAGCCTTTGCTTCTACATTATCGTACGGCGAATATGATTTTATATATTTGTAAAATTCCTCTTCATTTGGATTGCCCCATTCATCATATTCGATAACCGTTAAAGGAATGGAAGCGTCGAGCATGGTGTTAACTACATCGACGAAGGGAACTTGAGCGACCGCCGCTTTAAATAAATCGGGTCGCATATTAAGCGCTGCGCCCATTAACAGCCCGCCGGCGCTGCCGCCTGAAATTACAAGACGATCGCTGCTTGTATATTTTTCATTAATCGAATACTCAGCGCAAGTTATAAAATCGGTAAAAGTATTCATCTTATTAAGCAGCTTACCCTGCTCGTACCATTCCCTGCCCATTTCGCCGCCGCCGCGGATATGAGCAATGGCATAAATAAATCCGCGGTCAATTAAACTAAAGCGAATGGAAGAAAAATAGGGATCCATACTCATTCCATACGATCCGTAACCGCGAAGCAGCAAAGGATTGCCGCCGTCTTTAACCATATCTTTTTTAAATACTAAGGAGATGGGAACCATTGCGCCGTCATCAGCCTTTGCATAAATCCTTTCCGAAGTATATTTATGCGGGTCGTATCCTCCCAAAACCTCTTCTTGTTTTTTCAGCTCACGTTCCTTGCTTTCCATATTATAATCAAAAATTGATTTGGGAGTAACCAGGGACATATAAGTAAAACGCAGCGCTCTCGTATTAAACTCAGGATTGTCTTCCCCATAAACGGTATAAACCGGTTCCGGAAAATTTATATAATGGACTGCGTTAGTTTTTAAATTTTCAACGCGAATCTGTTCCAAGCCGTTTTCACGTTCGTAAACAACCAGATGATTTTTGAATAAATCTATATTATCAATTTTTACATTTTTACGATAAGGAATGACTTCCCTCCAATATTTTTTTGCCGGTGTGTTAGTCGGAGCCTTCACCAGCTTAAAATTTACAGCATTATCATTTGTATATATATAGAAATATTTCCCATGGTGATCGGCATAATATTCTATGCCGCTCCGGCGCGGCTGTATAATCTGAAATTTATCATTGGGTTTGTTTGCATTTAGAAAATGAACTTCACTGCTAATTTGGCTTTTCAGGTTCATCAACAAATAACCGCCGCTTTTTGTTCTGCTGATATCCAAAAAATATTTTTCATCTTTTTCGTGATAAATTAATTTGTCATCCCCGGCATTGAATCCTAAAATGTGGCGGTACAATTTATACGGTCGTTTCGCTTCGTCGAGGGTATTGTAAAAAAGCGTCTTATTATCATTCGCCCATTCAACAGAGTAATAGGTATTTTTAATCTCATCATCAAATAGTTTTCCGGTTTTTAAATCTTTAATATAAACCGTATAAGTTTCGGCGCCGGTTGTGTCGGTTGAATATGCCAGCAATTGATGGTCGGGACTGATTTTAAAAACTCCCATACTAAAATAGCTATGCCCCTGCGCAAGAAGATTTTGATCTAACAAAATTTCTTCATCCGCCCCGAGGCTGCCTTTTTTACGGCAATAAATTGAATATTGTTTGCCTTCTTCGGTGCGCTTATAATAGTAATAATCCCCTTTTTTAACCGGCGCGGAAAGATCGGTTTCTTTAATGCGTCCTACGATTTCCTTATACAATTTTTCCTGAAAATCTTCCGTATGTTTCATCATCGCTTTTGTATAATTATTTTCAGCTTTCAAGTAATCAATCACTTCGGGATTTGATTTTTCGCGCATCCAAAAATAATTATCTACACGGATATCATTAAACAGCGTATCCGTTTGGGGGATTATTTTAGCAACGGGCGGTGAGACATGGGAGTTAAAACTACAAGCTAACATAAAAAATGCCATAATAGTTAATGTTAATTTAGTTAAATAATTTTGAGACAGCATACCAACCTCCAAAAAATACAGCGAAGCTTTAAGATAACAAAAGTTCTATTTATATCCAAAACCGAAATACAGATAAATTTTGGGTCTATGTCGAATAGTGTGGGTAATTTCTAATTGCCTAAGCCCATTTGTCATTTCGAGGATCTTTTACGAGAAATCTATTGCTATTATTGACGTTATAAGATTTCTCACTCCGTTCGAAATGACATTTTGGGTGT
>JAUXGF010000214.1 GCA_030622395.1 Calditrichaceae bacterium | reverse complement strand
GGCTTTTCAGCCGAAGCAATACTATTAATCATATTTACTGTAAAATTAAAAAAGACGTCGTTAGGATGTTCGTCATCGAAGACTTGATTAATAATCTCTAAAATTGCCAGCGCGTAAGGGAAGCGCTCTAATTGTAAACGTAATTGATTAAATGATTCGACTAAATCAACTTCAGTTAAAATTTGTAAAGAGCGGCTGCTTTTCGTTGAAACAATCACATCAACCAAATTTAATGCCTCTAATTTCCCGCTGAAAGGGCTCTTATTGCGCAAGGCGCCGCGGGCAATCACCTTTATTTTGCCCCATTCGCTTGAATATAAACTGACAATTTTACTCGATTCCTGCCAGCGTATTGAACTTAAGATTAGCGCTCTGCTCTTTATAATTTCCGGCATAAATTTTTATTGATTATTAATTGTAAATTTTTAAAATTAATATAAATGTAATAATTATCTGATATAAATAAAACTTTATTGCTCACTTTTCGACAACGCTTATGTCTTATATGATATTGCCAATACAATAATTAATGGGAGAAACAATGAGGGGACTAATACTTTATACTTTTTTGACTGTTTTTTTTATAAACAATATATTTGCCTCGCCGCCTTCTGATCAGGATATTCAAATAAAGGCTGTTCGCCTTAAAGAACCCATACAAGTCGATGGACGCCTAAACGAAGCGGTTTGGCATAATGATTCAGGCGTTACGGAGTTTTTTCAGCGTAATCCAATCGAAGGCGCAAAACCTACGGAAGAAACAATTGTACGCGTAGCCTATGATGATGAAGCTATTTATATCGGCGCCCGCATGTATGATTCTCACCCCGATTCTATAGAAGCCCGTCTTGGGAGACGCGACGCCTCCTTAAATACCGATGCATTCGGCTTTTTTATTGATCCGTATTATGACCGGCGCAGCGGCTATTTCTTCGGCATTAGCGCCGGAGGAACTCTTTTTGACGGCGTTTTACTGAATGATGATTGGGACAATGACTCATGGGACGGCGTATGGGAAGGGAAAGCCCTGATTGATGAAAAAGGCTGGACTGTTGAAATACGGGTACCTTTTTCACAACTGCGTTTTCATAAAAAAGACAAGTATGTTTGGGGAATAAATTTCAGACGCGATATTGCCCGTAAAAATGAAGAAATATTTCTTGTTTACACTCCTAAAAGCGGAAGCGGTTTCGTATCCCGTTTCAAAGATCTGGTAGGTATTGAAAATATAAAACCATCAAGAAATATTGAACTTTTACCTTATTTACGGACTAAAGCGGAATTTACTAATCCCGAACCCGGCGATCCCTTTAACGACGGCTCCCGTTTTTTACCCGGCTTGGGAGCGGATTTAAAGATAGGATTAAGCAGCAATCTCACGCTCAACACAACGATCAATCCTGATTTCGGCCAGGTAGAGGTTGACCCGGCGGTTGTCAATTTAAGCGATGTGGAAACTTTTTACAGCGAGAAACGTCCGTTTTTTATTGAAGGTTCGTCTATTTTTAATTTTGGTTACGGCGGGTCTAACAGCAACTGGGGTTTCAACTGGGGCGATCCTGATTTTTTCTACAGCAGGCGCATCGGCAGAGCGCCGCAGGGCAGCCTGCCGGATAACGATTTCAAAGACGTGCCCGACGGTGCAAGTATACTCGGCGCAGCGAAGCTTTCGGGAAAGATAGGTAATAATTGGAATATTGGAGTCATTCACGCAGTTACAGCGCGTGAGTTTGCCGATTACGAATATAACCAAAAAAAATCTGAAATAGAAGTCGAACCATTAAGCAACTATAGTATACTTCGCGTTCAAAAGGAAATTGACGAGGGGTTTCGGGGAATAGGTTTCCTATCTACAAGTGCCATACGTAATTTTGACGATAAAAGATTAAAAGATGAACTGAATGCTAAGGCTTTTAGTTTTGGGATGGATGGCTGGACATTTTTAGATAAAGATAAAACCTGGGTATTAAACGGCTGGGCAGGCATAACAAACGTTCAGGGAAATAAAAATAGAATGACCGATTTACAAAGAAATTCCAGTCATTATTTTCAACGCCCTGACGCCAGTCATTTATCGGTAGACAGTAATTTAACTTCAATGACCGGATTTGCCGGCAGGGTTGCTTTAAACAAACAAAAAGGTAATTTTTATCTTAATACCGCTATCGGCTTTATAAATCCTGAATTTGACGTTAATGATCTGGGATATATGCGGCGCACGGATGTAATTAATTCGCACATCGTAGCCGGTTATAAATGGACAAAGCCGGGTAAATTTACCCGCAATGCCCGCATATATTTTTCTGTTTTCAATGATATAAATTTTAATAAAACCTCTACATGGAAAGGAGTATGGAACTCTGTTTCTCTCCAGTTTTTAAATTATTACGAGTTATCCCTGTCTGCGTCATACAGTCCGGAAACGTATAATACTTTTAGAACGCGCGGCGGTCCGTTAACTATAAACAAACCTTCTTTTGATATCGATATATTCGCAGAAACCGACGACCGCAAAGACTGGGTATTTGGCATAGGGGCGTGTGTTTATTCAAGAAACGACGGCTACCGAATGCACGGTTTTGAAGCAGAGTTAGAGTGGAAACCAAAGGATAACATCTCTTTTTCATTAAATCCCGGGATTAAATGGCGGGACGATAAATCGCGATGGATCGGCGCTTTTGACGATTCACTGGCAGAACGAACTTATGGCGTGCGTTACGTTTATTCCGATATGAAACAGATCGAGCTTTCATCAAGCATCCGCCTGAACTGGACATTTACTCCTAAATTAAGCTTGCAGCTTTATATCCAGCCGCTTATTTCATCCGGTGATCATTCAAACTTCAAAGAGCTCGATCGTCCTAAGAGTATTGATTTTAATATTTATGGTGAGGGTAATTCAACTATTGATTTTATAGATGGGGAGTACGTAGCCGATCCGGACGGTTCAGGCCCAGCAGACCCTATCAGCTTGGGAAATCTGGATTTTAATTATAAATCCCTGCGCGGCAACGCTGTTTTACGCTGGGAATATTTGCCCGGTTCAATATTATATTTTGTCTGGACTCAATCAAGATCCGAAGATGAAAATATTGGAGAATTTCAATTTAACCGTTCTTTACGCCGGCTTGTTTCAAGCGAGGCTGATAATATTTTTATGATTAAATTAACTTACTGGTGGAATTTGTAATTTAAGTGCCGCTTCATTTTATAATCCATCCCGGCGTCAGGTCCCGGGCGCGGTATATTTCAATATTCACTTTTCAATAAACCGGTATGTAGAGATGAGGCAATGCATCGCCCCTACAAAATGTCCTCATGTCACAAAACCGGGTTCATTAATTTACCCTGTTAATAATATTTTTGCGTATTTTTCTATTAGATTAATTTTTTGTTTAACAGAGTAAAGTGGTTAACTCTTTCTAAAAAAAGGACTTAAAATGAAAGTACTTGTAATTGGCTCCGGTAAAATGGCGCAAGGCGTTATTTATGATTTGCTGCAAAATGATCAATTAGAAAAGCTTCTCCTTATTGATCAATCCGAAAAGGCTTTACAGGAAATGCAAAAACGTTTTAATAATACAAAGTTGCAGTCTTACAAAATATTTGCCGACGATATAAATTCCCTGCGTCCTTTGTTTGAACAAGTCGATGGCGTAATAAGCGCCGTGCCTTATGATTATAATTTAGCTTTAACCAAACTTGCCATCGAAACCCGCTCTCATTTCGTTGATTTAGGCGGCAATAACACCATAGTTGAAAAACAATTTGCGCTTGACCCTAAAGCTAAGGAACAGCGAATCGGCGTCGTTCCGGATTGCGGTTTAGCGCCGGGAATGGTTTCAATTGTTACGGCTCATGCAATCAATGAACTGGCGCGGGTTGATTCCGTTAAAATCCGCGTGGGCGGGCTGCCTGTACATCCGCGAAGACCTCTAAACTATATGCTTGTTTTTTCAGTTCATGGTTTGATTAATGAATATATTGAAGATGCTGTGATTTTGGAAGACGGACAAATTAAAACAGTCCCATCGCTGACTGAAGCGGAAGAGTTGGAATTCCCCAAACCGTTTGGTTTAATGGAGGCTTTTTATACTTCCGGGGGATCATCCACTCTGCCCCAAACTTATTCCGGTAAAATAAATTATTTGGATTATAAAACAATCCGCTACCCGGGACACTGTCATATAATGAAAGCTATGATCGATCTGGGTTTTGCCGGTCAATCGGAATTAGAATTAGACGGGCGGAAATTCAAAACCAGGGCGGCGTTCGAGGAAATGCTTAGTAAACCATTGCAATACGAAGATGACGATGTTGTATTGATCCGTATTACCGTGCGCGGGCAAAAGGGCGGAGATAGAAAAATTGTTCAATATCAAGCCATTGAATATGGTGATAAGCGGGCGGGTTTAACGGCAATGATGCGCACAACCGCTTTCCCTGCCGCCATTATTTTACAAATGTTAATTGAGGGGAAAATTACTGAGCGCGGCGTTTTAAGGCAGGAATTATCAATTCCGGTAGAAAGTTTTATGCAGGAACTGGAAAAACGAAATATTAACTTTGAGATATTTGAATAAGTAAAAATGAAATCTGTTTTCTCTTATCGGAAGGGATATTTGAAAAATTGGCTCTGACCCGGGCTACAAGGATATTTTTTAAAAAAACGAACAGACCGCCCGGGAAATATTCAAATTTTATAACTATTCAGGCTTATCTTGTAAATCATTTCATTAAAGATTAACGTTTCAGAAATTGCCGATGCGTTTTGGATCTCAAAAAAATATATTATCAGATCAATCAAATATTTTGGGCTAATTTTGTTGTTTGCTGTACTTGACTCGACCTTTATTCAACAGTACACTGTAACTTCTGCTTTATTAGTCTTGTTACTCTTCAAAACTCTCTATATCTGCCAAGTCTCTATATCTGCCAGAGGCCTTTTTGTTCTTGATTAAATCTTCTTTTGATATTGTTGATATCTCGATATCTTTAGTTGATATCACATTTCTTCTTTTATAGCAATCTTCAAAAATTATTCCCGATGCTTCATTAATTATGTCGATTTGTACTGGAGAGCGCCCCAGACGAAAAACATTACCTTTATCTTGAAAAACACTGTTATTAACAGTGGGAGCTCCAAAATTATACAGCGCTTTTTGCAGATTTTCAATGTTTTCATCATCAATAGCAATCAGGAAGTCGATATCCTTGGTGGCTCTTGGGTTTCCATAAATGCCAACAGCCCAGCCGCCAACAAGAAGATATCGGACATTATACTCGTTTAAATATTTTATAAAATCTTTGAAGTCTTCCGGTAGTTGCCTCTTTGCCATAAAAACATTCTCTCAGATAGGTTATGGTTTTTAATTTTTCTTCAACATTTGCTTTTGACCAGTATTCTCTATCATTTTTTTCCAGTTCTTTTGCAGTGCCGAAAAATATCTGCCTTCTGTCCATTTTTTCATTCATTTTAGTATAGCTTTCTTTCCTCTATTTACTGTTTGCATATTTTTATTTTTAGATGAAGTATTGCCTATTTCTTGTTAATAGACGGATTTTTAGCGATTTCATTTTATAGGCAAGATACTTATTAATCTATATTTTCCAAAATATTATTATGTGAATTAAGTAACCATGCACATAACATTTAGAATTTTATCTATAGTTGAACCATAAACGTCCTTCGCGTGTTAAAAACATCTCTGGTTCAATTGCGAATAAAATTAAGTTGGACGATGCCGCGATTTACCCCGGTAGGCTGAATTCTCTATCATATTGAGCAT
>JAUXGF010000328.1 GCA_030622395.1 Calditrichaceae bacterium | reverse complement strand
CCCTGCATAATGTATCATATTTTGATTTGTGACACTTAACCTTAGTTAATTCATCTAAGTCTATATCAATATTATTATTTTTTGTGTTCCAGCCCGCATAAATTTTCTGTCCGTATTCATAATAATTTTTGTCGTCCGAACCGAATCTTAAATAAAAACGGATTTTCGAGCTGTCTGCATCGTCTGGCGAGAGCGGTAATTTCTTATCGCCGTGCACAAACATACGCATTCGTTTATAATTAAGAATGTCTATTGAATTATACAGCGTTTTTTTAGCCTCCGCCACAGCGCTTGGCTTCAAACCTGTAAACACCATAGCCAGGGACTGTTCTTTTGACCTTGCCTTGGTAATCCTGTCTACTACTCCGCTTACGCCGGGCGGCGATTCGTATGGTTCCTTATCCGGCGAAGTGACTTTGGAATTTTCTTCAGTATTATAAGTCGCCAGTATAAAAACGGAATCAATTTTCACAAACTTTGATGTATCGCTTTCCGCTACTCCGGTTTCTTCCCATTCATTGCCCACAAAATCGAAAGTTGCGATTTTAATACGCGTGCGTTCTTCCGGTAATTCGCTAAACCATATACGGGTAAAAAATATCTGCTGAAAAGCAGTATCCGGAGAACCGACTTTCAATGTATAATCCTTTAAGGGAATACGGAATTGACGCCAGCAGTCCGCGTCTTTTTCGCCGACAATCCAGTCTTCATAAATGTCCTTTGCAGAATCCGTTAACGAAAATGAATATTCAAAATAATTATTAGAAAGAGAAAGATAACCGTCACCGTCCAGATCTTCGGTATCCGGATAACGCGCCCCTTGGGCCTCGCTGTTGCCCTCTGTGCCGTTCATCCCGTCATATTTAATGCCGTCATAAACTTCAAGGGCGTTTTCTTGGTAATTACTCCAATTATCATAATACGGGTCACCAGGAGGCGTATCATCATTAGGAATACAGTCTATCCCTGTATCTTCTCCTTCATCCAGTATTTGGTTGTTATTACGGTCTTCTTTATTCAATTCCCCCCGGCTGGGTTTACCGTCAGAGATTTCTCCTTTTAAATACCAATCTTCTGAAATACGCCCAATATCAATATTTACCTTGCCGTCCGAGCCCTTAATCCATAGTTCGATATATTTAGTTTTCTTTTGATTGGCAAAGCTGGTTGTGGAGCGCATAAATCCTGCCCAGGCGCTTTCTTTACTACTTCCTTCTTCTCGCCAAAAATCAACGCCCAGCACATCGGTTGTCTGTCCTGTTTGGGCGTTTACGTCGCGGTTGGGCCAAATATCTTTTATCGGCGTCTGATGATATGGATTAAACCAGGTAATGTGCGCCCGGGATTTATTGACTACTGTATCAACAACAGCCGTACTGTCAACTGATGGCAATACTGCCGGCGGACTTGCCATAGTCCAGGTAAGATAACGAATACCCAAGGGTGTGCTGCGTTTGCTGGCTTCAAAATCATCGCTATAAGCGACGCCGTTGTTATCCCCGGTGTCTTCATTGTTTAAAGTGTTTGGATTTGGAAGAACCTGGGCAAATTCGGCTTCTATGTTTACGGATGATTCAACATTCGTTTCTATGAAAGGCAGGGCGTCGATCATGCGCGTTAAAAATCGCGGCTTAAACTTTAGAGCGGTGTTAATATCCCAAACAAAATTCCTGAAAGGCTCCTGCCCTACCCTGACCCGCTGGTCTAAGGTAGATTTATTCATATACAGGGCGGTAAGCCCGACAAAAGAATTATCCCAAAAACGGTATTCCATCCTGCCGCCAAAAATGGATTTTTTATCTAATTGAAAAAGACTGGCGCGTTCATATTTTATTTGAAGATTGGAACTGCTGCGTTTGGCTTCAGTAGAAAGAAGAGTCAGTGTCCCGCTAAAATAATCGATCAAATAATCCTGGTCGCGCGTAAGAGTCTGTCCGCCGAGCGTAACCACCTCGCTGCCTTCCAGCACATAAAACCCCAGGTTAAAAGTAGATTTTGTGCTTTTAGAAGTTACAAGCATCTCAAACTTACTGCTGTCCGCTAATGCCGTCCTATCAATAGTGTTATATATGTCCACATGATTTTTTGCGGCTAATTTATCATAAAAACGGCTGCCCTGTTCAGGATTAAAGGGCTGAAGCGAAGGGAAAATCAAAATCCCATCCTTAAGATTAATAATCAAAGCATTATAATCTATCTTTTCATCGCCGCCTTCTATCGCTCCGCCGTTTTGATCTAAAATATCTAACCCTGTTAAATTTAAAAATGAATTAGCCGGCTCGACGTCCTGAGTTTTCTCATGCTGACCTGTAACATTTTTTTCTAAACTAACCTCAAAACCTTCCTTCTCAATATTGCTGCCGCCCAGTGAATAGACATTGCGCATCATAAGCGGCCAGGTCTCTTTATAATCATCTGTGGGATACATGGATTTTGGCTTGATCAACTTTAAAATCACACTAACGCTGTCGTCAGCCTGCTCTTCGTAAAGCGTGCCCACTTTTTCCCCATCCGAAGTGGCATAAGCAATTGCCAGAACTTTATTGTCATAAATAACCTGGCTTAGTTTAAAAAATCCGCGCCATTTATCATAAGTGTAATCTTTATCTACCTCAAGACGTATAAAATTAAATTTTTCCGCTTTACCGTCTTTTAAAGTTATTGTATCAGGATTAGCGCCTTCGTATTTAGTTGGATCTAATACTGCAATCCCCTGCCGGATATTAGTTTCACCTGGTTGACTAGAAATAAAAACATCTAATTTTAAAATATCTTTATCGCCCGGAAGAACGGTGAATATCAAAGGATCATCTTTTGTTCCTTCTTCAAAATGGTCACGGTATATTTTATCAATAAAAAAATATTGGTTTTTAATAAAATCATAGTCTTTAACTTTTGAAGTTTCTTTTGTAGCGCCGCCGCTGATTGTTAATTCCTGCTGCTGCCCTTTCTCAAGTGAAGCGATAGTTGTAAAATGGAAATTCCCTATTTTCATCTGTGCTTTAAGCCCAAATAATCCTTGATTGGAACCGCCGAAAATAACATATTTTGTAGAAGGCAGGGAAAGCGAAATATTACCGGCTTCAATTTTCTGTACAATTTCATCTTCATCGCCGTCATAACGCAGTTTAAGCGTGTTCTCAATATCGGTAACCGCTTCGCTGTTTTGATCTACGGATACGCTTACTTTATCGCCTATCTTCCCTTCAACTGTAAACTGCTGCGTCTGCCTGAAGCGCGGACTGAAGGTGTTTCTATTTTCCACAGCGGAGACAGCCGAGCCGGAACGTTCTTCGGTCCTTCCCGAAAGATCGAAGGAAATATTACCGGTTACCCTTAAGCTGATACGGTCGGATCCGAATATTCGTGTAAAAGTTTTGCTTCTTATTCTAAAAGGTATGTCTAATTTAATGGCGCCGAATGATTCTTCTACTTTGCCCTTAAAACTGTTAACGATTGTTTGTTTCCATAATTCCCGTATGTCAAATTTAATCCTTAAATCGATATAAGTTTCTAAATCAATTACTGCGGGCAGGAAAAATTCGGTTTGATCTACCGATTCGCTGATAGATATGAATTGAACGGAGGAATCCATTGTCACGCTGCGCACAGACAAAGCAGTCTTTTTTGTAAACAGAGTAGAATCTATAGGAATACTCTCAAGCCCGAATACTTCCGGCTCAAACAGACTAACTACTTTTGGCGGAGAGGGAACTTTGACGCCGATCTGCGCATCACTATTGATTGGATAAATCAATAAAAATATGGCTGCTAAAAACGATAAACGAAGAAGTCCTGAAACTTTCATACGATTAGTATTCAATATTCATCCAGTTAATATTTTAATACAACAAAATTACCGTAACAAGATCTATCTATAGAACTCCTCCATTAAATGTATGCGGACATAAAATATAAACATCAAGTAAAACTATTTCAAGTTAATTTTTTATCCCTATGCAAGATAAACCGAAAATTTTAAAATTATGACTTTAGTTTATGATCTTACTTTTACTTCTTCAATCTTCTCCGAAGGAGTCCTGTGGACAATCTTCTATCGCTAATCGTACATCTTTTTTGATTTATCCCGATTCATCGGGAATGATCAACGATTTATCCCGATTCACAGGGTGTTGCAGAATGGGGCTAAAGCCCCAAAAATCAAGGGATCATGTGATCCCCGAGCTGAAGCTCGGGGCTATTCATTCCATAATAACCTATTGAATTTAATATGAATAGCCCCGACTTTTAAGTCGGGGACAAATGAAGTAAAAAAACAAATCTCTAAGCCTTT
>JAUXGF010000358.1 GCA_030622395.1 Calditrichaceae bacterium | reverse complement strand
TTGTAAAAGACTTTCTGAATTACTCTGTTAAAAGTATGGATATTAACAAAGATTTAAAACCGGATATTTTAGATGATATTGCAAATCCAAAACAAATACAGGAAAAGTCGTTTGATATTGTAACCTGTTTTGAAGTATTGGAACATATTCCCTTTGACAAATCCGTTGAGGCGGTTCAAAATATGAGTAAAATTGCCAGAAAATATGTTCTTATCTCTGTGCCGGATATGCGTTATTTTGCCAGTTTCAAATTTTCAGTTTTCGGAACTTTACCGGTTAGTCTGGCAAAATTAATAACGACTAAACGCTTTAGAAGAAAAAACAAAACTTTCGGCAAAGATCATTTTTGGGAAATCGGCATTAAAACGGACGGGGTTTATTATACCGCCAAATATGTCAAAAACAACTTGTTTGCCGGTATGAATCCGGTTGAAGATTTCCGTTGTTTTTTAACGCCCTGGCATCATTATTATGTTATTAAAGTTTGAACCGCCTCTATAATCCCTTACTTATTAAGGGGATGACTTGGTGGATGATTGAATAAAAACTTATTATTCTTAATCATCCACTCATGGATGTGGAATTTATTTGGGCGTATATTTTGAATAACACAAACCCACCCCTCGCCCCTCCCAAGAGGGGTATTGCTTATTCCCCTTTTGGGAGGGGTTAGGGGTGGGTTTTAATATTCCACCCAATTAGTGAGGGTTTTACTTTAATTCATCAATAAATATAGATGAAATTCGGGACATTACTCCCTTACTCCCTGCCTCCGCCTCAGGCGGACGGCATTAATCCATTACTCCAATATTTGGTAAATTAGTTTGGAAGAATTTAATCAATACCAGGATATAAAATATAAATCCTCTAAAGGTATCAAGTGGCTGGGAATAGCGGAGTTGTTTATCCGCCTGTTTCAATTTAGTGCAACGATAATTTTAGCCAGACTGCTTATGCCGCAGGATTTTGGCGTAATAAGCATAGCCTTGATTTTTACGCAATTAGCTTATGTATTATTCGATTTTGGTTTTAGCTCGGCGCTGATACAAAAAAAGGATATAACAGAAAAACATTATTCAACTATATTTTTTGTCTACATAACATCAGCGTTTGTTTTTACGTTGATTGTTTTTATAGGCTCGCCTTTGGCGGCGGCTTATTTTAAACAAGAAATATTACAAGGAATATTAAATACTCTTACCCTGATCTTTTTTTTCTATGCCTTAAGCGCAATCCCGCAAATCAGGCTGATGAAAGAAATGCGTTTTAAACATCTGGGCCTATCGCAGATTGTATCGGTTTTTACTTACGGGGTTGTGACTATCTTTTTTGCCTGGCAAGGGGCTGGCGTTTGGAGCTTTGTGTATGGCATTATCGCCGAGCAGTTTGTTTTAACTATTTTACTCTATGTGATTACATCCTGGCTGCCGGGTTTACATTTTCAATGGACGGCTCTTAGAGACTTGGCTGGATTTGGCGGGAACGTGCTCGGAACGCGTATTGTCGGTTATATTAATTCCAATTCGCCTAATTTTATTATTGGACGAGTACTTGGCGCGGTGCAGTTAGGCTTTTATTCTATTGCTTATCAATTGATTGAATTTCCGGTGCAGCGCATATCAAAAAATATTCTAAAAGTAATGTTTCCGGCCTTCTCAAAATTGCAGGATGACCCGGAAAATTATAAAGCCTTATATAAGCAAACCGTCTATCATTTAGCCCTGCTTATTTTCCCTGTTTATGCGGGAATGGTTTTGATCGCCCCCCAATTTATTAAACTATTATACGGCGAAAAATGGATTGCCGCAATCATTCCTTTGCAGATATTAACGGCGGCGGGTATAATGCGCTCGCTATGGTCAACGACCAGCCTGGTATTTTTATCAAAGGGTAAACCTCAGGTTGAATTTAAAATTAACCTAACCTACTGCCTGTTTTTGATTCCAGCAATTTATGCCGGGACATATTTTGGGATAGTGGCGGTTGTTACCGTAATCGCCGTTATTATGACGTTGTTTTTGATAATCGCAGAAATAAAGGCGCTTAAAATTATTGAAATATCCTGCCGGGAGATGATCCCTGTTTTTATCGTTCCGCTGACCGGCGTCGGCGCTTTTGTAATTATTGATATTATTCTTAAATATTTTTTATTGCCAAATTTATCAGATATTTATCAATTAATTTTAACAGTAACGGTCAGCGTGTTAATATATTTCGCGGTTGTTATTAAATTTGACCGTGCCATAATTAAGAAATTAATAAAATTTATTAGAGCTTGATTAATGGAACAGCATCTAAAACATTACCCGGTTGTAATTGTCGGAGCTGGTCCTGCCGGCTGCGCTGCGGCAATAAATTTTAAAAAGAAAAATATCCCAGTATTATTAATTGATAAGGCAGATTTCCCGCGCGATAAAGTCTGCGGCGACGGCATACCCTTAAAAACGTTTAAGCTGCTTGAAGAACTTGGCTTTAATGAAGACGAGTTGTTTAAGGGCGGATTTAAGATAAGCCGCATGATCGTATATTCTCCGCAGAACCATAAAACAATTTACGGAAGCCTAAAATCCGGCTCCGCTGTAAAAAGCGGCTGCATCCCCCGCAAATATTTTGATAATCTTTTATTTCAAAAAGCCGCTTCTATGGCTGACGAAGTTTTAAGCGGCAATAAGGTAATTAAAATTAGTAATGATAAGAATCAACGCCGCCTAACGCTAAGACGAGCTAAAGACGGAAGTGAGTTTGAGATAACCGCCGGGTTAGTTATTGCCGCGGATGGCGCAAATTCAATTATTGCCAGACAAACGGGCTTGCTCCAGTCTGGGGAGGAGCGCCGCTTTGACGGTATGCGCGTTTATTATAAAGGAAAAGCATTTGATTCAACCGTGCATATATTTTATGATAAGCGCACACTGCCGGGCTATGTATGGGTTTTCCCTGTGGCTGAAGATACAGCTAACGTGGGCATAATGATCAACAAAAAATCCGCAAATATCCGCAAACTTTTTCAAGAAGTGTTAGATACAAATCCCGGCGTTAAACAGATTCTAAACGGCGCGCAGCCTGCCTCGGATGTTAGAGGCGCTCTATTGACTTTAGGAAAAATGCCCGGCTCAAGAACCGCCGACGGCGTTATGTTGATTGGAGACGCCGCCGCTTTTATTAATCCTGTTACCGGAGGTGGTATTTATTACGCCGTGTTAAGCGCCAAAAAAGCGGCTGAATTTGGCTCAATTGCTTTAGCCGAAGGAAACGTGTTAAAAGAAAATTTAGCGCTGTATGAAAAATGGCGGCGCAGGGAAATTCTTCCCGGCTTTAAATATTCAAACATGCTAAAACGACGGCTTAGTTCTGAAAGGTCTGCCGAATGGCTGCTTAAAAGGATGAGCAAGAATAAACTGTTTGCCAATTTCTTTATAATGGTGTATGGACGTCCTTTGCCAAAGTATACATTTTTAAATCCTTTGTTTTGGGTAAAAGTATTCTTATCACGATAAGCGGCGGCAAAATTTACGCAGCCACCGATTTATATCACCCGCCTTAGGCGCCGTCCGCCTAAGGCGGAGGCAGGGGCGGTATGATATTTTTAATTGATAACTGCCAGACTCAGGTGGGGAGTGCAGAAGAATGGAATCCTAAAGAATTGGTCCCGAACCTACGGGATGATATTTGATATTATTTCCAGTTTATCTGGCTTAGGCATTAAAGTTTTTGTGTTTGGAAGAAAAAGATAATATTTTATGGAGAAGGTTTTTAATAGTTAAAATAAATTCATTAGCCCGTCTTCTTAAATTATGTCATAAAAACATTTTTAATTTTTTACTTTTATTTGAAAACATTTTTACTTATTTTGCGTTAAAGTGATAAAATCACTTTAACATAATATAAATCGAGGTAAAAATATGTTAATTCG
>JAUXGF010000298.1 GCA_030622395.1 Calditrichaceae bacterium | reverse complement strand
TTGTTCGCCAGCCTCAAGCATTGGTCTGGCGTCAAAGGTCTTTACCACACGGGATTTATCAAACCAGTCCGGCGGATCAGTTGATTCAATAGATTTATCTTCTACATCGCTTATTTCATCTTGAATTCCCGCTTCCGATCTCAATTTATTAATCATTTCAGCCAGTGGTACATTTCCTAATTGAGCGATCTGTTGCAAAGACGCCACTTTAGCGATTGTTTTTCTGAGAACAGGGTTACGAAGTTTTTTAAACTCCGGCGCCATTTCTATTAAAACTTCTTCTAACTGAGGAAATTTATCCAGCAAATATCCGACTTTAGCTTCCGGGGTTATAGAAAAGTTAGATTTTGTATTATTCATTTTGTTAGTCCTTGTTAGATTAATTTCAACATTTTGGTGATATTATCGATCTTGTTCTTTTTAGATAAATAGCACACTGATGTAACGGATAATACTTATCCCGATTCATCGGGATGGATTTTTTAAAAATATTTATCTGTGTGAATCTGCGTTATCCATATTATCCGCCTTCTATTTCAATTCATCATTACCTGGTTAAAAGGACAAAAATATTATTTAGAATAATCAAGCAGCCGTTGCTGTCCTTTAATTTTTCTTTTTTCAGTCAAATCCTGACTCACTTCCAATGTTCCCAGGTAGTTGCCGTCATTATCCCGCATAGCAAAATATTCAATGTGAATAAACTTACCGCCCAAATTGATCCAAAAAGCAGCGCTGTCCTGACCTCCCGATTTGAAATCGTCAAGTATTTTCTCAACGGTATGAACGCTTGACGGTGGATGACAGAGCTGTACCTTACGCCCCAGAATCGCTCGATTGCGGGCGAAAATCCGTTCTTTCCCTTGCGTAAAATATCGAACCGTATCATCTTTATCCACAAAGGTCAGATCAAAGGGAATGGTATTCAAAATGGTGGTTAATTCAGTCACTGAAAAACTGCCGCTGGGAAGTTGAATCCTGCCGTCTGCTGATGATGATTCCGGCTTTATCTCAACACCCTTCGGCTTCCATGTGTCTGAGGGATCATACAGACAGAATCCAATCTCGATGCTCTGCTTGTAAACTTGATACCATTCAGCATCTGACAACTTATCCAGAGACATCGGGAACAATATCTCTTCTTCTTTGTAGATCATTTCCTCGACTGCTGTTGAGGCGGGTCTAAGTACGATTTCGATTGTAGTTTTCGCTTCTTCAACAGAGATATCTTTTACAGCATTGAGTGTTTCAATCACTCCTTTCAAAAGTTCACGAGTTTCGTCATGTTTACCCCACATCACAGTCGGCGGTCCAGTGACCCCATGCTTCTCCAGAAAGGGGAAGAGGAGATTCTCTTTGCGCTGATAGTGTTTTTCGACATCCATCAAGCTGTTAAAATGGAGCTGCATTTCTTTAAACACTTCACCGGGATTTCCTTTTTTATTCAATTTGGAAATCTTATCATATAATTTTTCCAAGGAACTTATTTCCCACTGTAAAGCGCGGTTCTCCTCGATAAAGGTGTGAACGGGATGACCCGCAGGAGCCGTTTTTGCCCCGCTATGATCAATGGCGCCCTTAAGAGCTGCGCTGTGAATATCACAAAGCTTCAGAACCTCTTCTTGGGGTAACCCTTCAGAGATTAATTCTTGCTCTACTTCGACTATATCGCTATAAGGCACTTGTCCCATTAAACGGATTAACTGCTTTTTTACAGCTTCGGGCGCTTCCCCTTTATGAAGCTGAAGGATCATGTGTTTTAACAGATCCTTTCTTTTTCGTTCATTGTTTATTAGTTCACTCATTTGTATCTCCTATAATTCTTAAAGGCTTTGTTTTTTAATTTTGAATGTTTGGGATAAATTTTTTATGAAATACATTCATAAACTTACAACCTTTGCCGTGTATCCCAATTCCGACACGGCGGCTGTGAACTGTCCGGCGTCAAAGTTTTCGCCTGTTACAACAACTTTGCCGCTTTTTAGATTCACATCCACCGAATGCACGCCGGGGCTCTCGGCAAGCGCTCGTTTGACGCTTTCCAAACAGTGGCTGCAAGTCATTCCCGTAACTTGAAGTTCTAAAAGGTGTTTGTGCGAAGATGTGTCTTTATCCTTTCCTTCTTCCATGACGTTTTCCTTTTTCCCAAAAGACATTGAAATATAGGAGAAGACTAATACAGCCAACAGGGCAATCGCCCAGATATGAGAAAGCTGGTCATTTTCTAAATGTACATGAGCATGGCTGCCAAGCTGCGGGAAAAACGTTTCTGCAAAAGGCGCCAGCCAGTCCAGAAGCAATCCCCAAATAACCGCGCTAAAAGCAACAGTGCCCATGTACAGTATTGCTGCCCGCCGTCCCAGTACTTTCACTATCGTGGTGAAGGTAGCGGCATTAGTGGCCGGCCCGGCTATAAGGAAAGCTAAGGCTGCCCCGGGCGAGGCTCCCATGTACATAAAACCGGCGGCAATCGGCACCGAGGCCGTGGCGCAAACATAAACCGGTACGCCGGCCGCCATCATCAGAAGAATTGACAATATGCCGCCGCCTATGTAGGCTGTTAAATAATCGGGCGGCACAAGCGCCGATATTAAACCAGCTATTAAAATTCCAATCAGCAGGGCGGCGCCGATATCCCGCGGCAGGGTTATAAATCCGTAGCTTAGTAGGCGTGATAATACGTTTCGTTCACCCTTGTCGGCGCAGCAGGCTTCGTGACAGACAGCGGGCGCCGCCTTATTTGCAGCGTTGGTTTGGCTCGGCTTATCGAAAAACTGCACCAACCCGCCGCCGATAAAACCGGTTAACAAAGCCGCAAGCGGACGGAAAACTGCAAAAACCGGTCCCAGCAGCGAGTAAGTTACAAGGATAGAATCAATCCCGGTCTGCGGCGTAGACAGTAGAAAAGACGTTGTCGCCGCGCGGCTGGCGCCATGCCGGTAAAACGAAGCCGATACCGGGATCACACCGCAGGAACAAAGCGGCAGCGGCACTCCGAAAAGTGAAGCCTTTAGCACAGGACCTGCCCCGCCTCCGCCAAGATGACGCTCGACCCATTCGGGAGAAACACTCACAGATAACACCCCGGCTATCAGAAAACCGAACAACAGGTAAGGCGCCATTTGACCGAGAACCTGCCAGCTTTCTATTACAATTTTCTCCATTATATCAATCATTTTTTAATCTCTAACTTTAGGTTTAGTCTAATTAGCGCCTGAAAGAAAAAGGGATTTTCGTCCTGGCGCTAAGTAGATTGAAATAATTAAGTAAATGATAAGCCGCCAGATTCAATTAACGACTCATCATTTAAGATTTACTTACAGCAGCTTTTTTTTGAACAATCTGTCTTTACATCCGATTTTGAACATTTTTCATCCTTATCTATTTTAATTGCGCCGCCAGGTTTAACAAATTTCTTTAGATATTTCGAAGGATTAGCTTGCAATTTTTCAGAACAACCGGCGCAACAATAAAAATATTGTTTGCCGTCTACCACTGAAAAAGTGGTTGTTGAATCAACGACTCCTTCATTGCCCATCACCGGACATTTGTAATATTTACTGCCGTCTTCGCCTGTCCGGACATTTGCTTCAACTATGCTGGATTTTTCCTTTCCTTCGTTAACCGGCTGAGCATATCCATTAACGAACAGAAAGGTTAATATAATAGTTACTACCAGCTTAAAAGTTAATTTTTCCATTTGATTCTCCCTTTTGGTTAAATTAGTAGTGTCATCCAGATCCCGATTTGTCGGGGGATGAATGATTTTTGATTTATGAAGTTTTCTATTTCATCATTCATAATTCCTTGTTCCCTCGATAAATCGGGATTTTCAACTTGTTGGATATTCATTTTTTTTCATCAATTTACCCCGTTAAATAATATGTTTGCGTATTTTCCAATCATATTAATTTTTTTATTTAACAGGGTGAATTTGCTTGCTAAGTTCTATCCTTATAAATATTATAAGACATACATTTTCTTTCACCCTTTCTTTTTTAATTTGTTGATATTATAAATGCCTATTGCTAATATTGCCAGGCTTATCCACCAGGCAAAGCCAAAAGGAATAAGATACTGACGCTGCATTAGAGAACAATTTCTATCGCCGGGGACGCCGTCTGAACAAGGCGCTGCATTTATGCGGCAAATATTATGAAAAATACATGTGTACCCGGAATCCATTTTAACTGGAAAAAAAAGCACCGTGCCCACTATTCCGATGAAAAGTAGCGTTAAAATTATTTTCTTACTGTTTACCATTGCCGTAACATTCATATATTGATAAATTATTTTATTTGGTTAGGTATAAGACAAAAGGCGTGCCACTAAAATTATTATCAACTTAAAAAACTATGCACAGAAGTAGTCTTTTGTTTATATTAATCTTAAAAAGAAGTATTAATTTGAAGAAATAAAATTTAAATTATACGCTTTGCCGGAAATTAGTAGAATAATGTTCATAATAGTAGAATATTCAACAATAGCATTAATAATATTTAGTTATTAAATTATCGGCTCTATGTCGATTTGTGTGAGTAAATATAATAATAAAAAATAGCAA
>JAUXGF010000393.1 GCA_030622395.1 Calditrichaceae bacterium | reverse complement strand
TTCGACCGAAGGGAGAAATCTGTAAACCCTTGATATTTAGAGGCAATAGATTTCTCGCTCCGCTTCGAAATGACAGTTTGGGTTAGTTTTCGTTCAGACACTAAGTAGATAAGAATTTGGTAAAGCACGCGGCATAAATGGTAAAGCGATATTCTAATTTACTCTATACGTTTAGCGTTATGCTATCCGCTTATCTAATATAAAAACTTTTTCCCGGATATTAAGGCTATACTATAAATCAACACAATTTATTTAATAAAAAAGGAAGCGAATATATGCATCCTATGCGCAAAAATTTACTTAAAGAAATGGGATTTTCCGAAAAAGCAATCAAAATCATTTCGGAAAACGTAAATATGCTGGATATTGAAAATCCTTCCGCCTATGCTAAACACCAGTCCTCTTGTGGAGATATTTTAATGCTTTCTTTAAAAATCAAGGACGATATAATTGTGGACGCCGGGTATCAATATATTGGCTGTGCGGGTTTACAAGCCTGTGCTTCCGGTTTAACTGAGATGATTAAAGGAATGAAACCGGAAGAAGCGGGAAAGATTGAAATCAGAGATATTATAAATTATTTAGAGGGCATTCCCAAACAGAAATACGAATGCGCCGAAAGCGCCAGAGATACATTAAGAAAAGCGTTGGGAAAATGAATTATTAATTTGATGAATTAATGGCGCGTTTGGGCTGACTGGCGCCGGTTAACTGTCGGGTTTTACTGATTATGATTAGTATAAATTTCTTTTAAATTAAAATTTCCTTATTTTAAAAAACAAGACTGAAAACAAACATCAAGAAAAGGATCCTATAATGAAATCAATTCCCGCTGATATTGTTGAAAAGATCTATGAAGAAATGGCTGAAATAGCTCCCGAAGAGGTTGAAAGCTTAGTCCAGAAAATGACGGAAGAACAGCCGGTAATATTAACTTTTCTTTTGGCTGTTAGTGAAGAATTTGAATCTGAAGAAGAAAAGGAACAATTTTTTTATATGGGGGTAACTATCTGGAGAATTATGGCGAGCGGCGAAACCACGCTGCCTTCTGTTTCTGAAAAATTGCTGGAAAAAACAGAAAACAAAAATTTACAAATGTTAGAATACCTTGAAGAAGAATCCGAAGAAGATTTCATGGAAACATCTATGAAGATCATGGAAGATTATAATCAACCGGAAGCGCTGCGCTATGTAGTTGAAACGCTTTTTGAAGACCCCCACGATGAAAACATTATTAAAGAAGAAAATATGGGATTGTTTTTTCTCTATTTGAAAACCGTGATCGATTGCTTTGATAACGCTAAATCTTAATTAGCGCCTGAATGAAAACTAACCCAAAATGTTGTTTTCCCATAGATTAAAAGAGAAATACGATTAACGATTGGTGATTTATGATTTAAGAAGTAAAAGATCGGAGATTCCCGAAACTCAGGTTGTTGCAGAACACCCAAAATGTCATTTCGCCGCGCCTGCCGGCGGGCAGGAACGGAGTGAGAAATCTTTAACTTCAATATTTATAACGTTACATCCCGATTCTTGGGACGCTTCGCTTTGAAATGTTTTGACTAGTTTTCGTTCAGGTGCTAATTAGAATATTAAAAATTATTTCAGCAGAATCATCTTTTTTGTTTTTTTATATCTTTTGCCGTTTGAAAGATCGTTGACGATCAATTGACAAAAATAAATCCCTGACGCTAAATTACCGCTCTTAAATTTAATTGTGGAATTATCATACGTATTTTGCCGGGCGTCCAACAACTTCCTAATCTTCCTGCCGTTAATATCATAGATTGTAACCTGAACCCCGCTCGGATTAAGCAATGTGTAAGTAATAGTAGTTTCATTATTAAATGGATTAGGAAAGTTTTGCGCTAAAACAGGCTGCGAAGGAATATTCGGATCAATGCCTGCGAGATAATTATAAGCGGCTTTCACATCTACAATACCATATCCCAATAAATTATCCGGATTATTTGCCTGACTGGCGGTTTTACGCAAGGCTTCCTGAATTTGCTCGGGCGTTGAATTAGGAAACGCCGAGACTAACAGGGCTGCGGCGCCGGCGGTTAATGGGCAGGAAAAAGAAGTCCCGTTGGAATTTATAAAACCAGTTGAGCTATAAGAGGACGCCGCTACTACACCGCTGCCCATAGCAGCCAAATCCGGTTTGATTCTGCCGTCATAAGAAGGACCGACTGATGAAAAACTACAACGCTCTCCGCTGCTGTTAACTGCGCCGATTGCCAAAACTTTTTTTCCGTCCGCCGGAGCCATTAATGTATTATGATCAGAATTATAACCCTCGTTTCCAGCCGAGTTTACTACTAACATGCCTTTGCCAACCGCAATGTCGGCGGCAATAGTGGTAACGGCTGAGTCGCCATTCATATCTTGATAAGTGTACCAATCAATATAACCTAACGAACTGCTGGTAATGTCCGCGCCTATACTATCCGCCCGTTCCAAGCCTGCAACCCAATAATCCTCTTCAATCGGAGTTTCACTTCCGTTAACTTCGGTTTTATATAAAAGATAAGAAGCTTTGAAAGCGGAACCTATTAAATTCCCCGGCGCATAACCGGCAATTGTTGAAAGCGTTTTAGTGCCGTGACCGCCACCAGCAACCGAAGCGTTGTTTGTTGTAAAATTCCATGTGTCAACAATATCTAAGCTGTCAAAAGCAATGTGTTCATACAACATATCAAAACCATCATCCAACATGCATATTAACACGCCTTGACCATAATATCCCATTTTATGAAGATCCGGAACCTTAATTTGCGCCAATTGTGTTATAGAGTTTCCGTAGTTTAATCCGCCGTCTGTTTTATCAAATACAGAAATTTGTTTTTTAAAAGGACTTTCATTGTCCGGTTCAACTCTCCGGTAATATCCTCTAACGGGCTTAATTTTTTTAATAAATTCAAATTGATTTAAGGAATCGAGTTTAATTTGCTTAATTTCAATACTGACTGCATTAAGCCATTTGGATCGAACCCGCATTTTTTCTATAAAAGGTTTAAGCTTTTTTATGTACTTTTTATAAACAGGTAGATCGCTGAGATCGTATAAAGTTTCTTCCGTTTTAACTTTTAATCTTCTTTTAACCGCCCGCTCGCTGATCAATTGTTTGGCTTTGTTTAATTGCAGCTCATCCTGCGCTCCCTTGTCTTTAAAATAAATCCAGACCTTAACAATATTATCCGCCGCCTGATTTTGTAAAAGATCATTTTTATTCTGTGCATAACTGTCAGCAAAGACCGTTAAGCTGAAAGAAAACAGCGCCGTTAAAACTATGCCCGCGTTTTTAACATAATGATACATAGTACCGCCTTAGATTTAATTTCAATATTAATCAAAGTAATGTATTATGCTTTTTTTGTCAAATAATATCCCAATAAGGAGAGAATGAAATTTGCAGTAGCCGGCGGCGGTAACAGGAGCAAAATAACGGGAAGGGAGTAGAAGGGGCAGTGTGTTTATATAAAGCAGTTATTTAATACTTTAAATATATTTTAATATTTTGTAAAGTTATTGGTTCTTTATCGAAATGTGT
>JAUXGF010000465.1 GCA_030622395.1 Calditrichaceae bacterium | reverse complement strand
TCAAATTTTAGTTTATAATTTCCAAGCCACGGAATTGCATTCTCCTTTGTAAACCAATCTGTTTCGTATAGCAATGGAAGATGTACTTTTTTATTCAGCGTTACCTTTATTGTTTTTGAAGGCTCAGAAGTTATATCAAAATAAGCATAGTTTTTAATAAAAAGCCTGAATATTTTTTCTGATTTACTATCCTCGAATCCGGGAATCTGACTGCAAAACAGCTTATATACTGTATCAGCTAAAACAGACATAGTCAAATCAAAATCAACTTTTACCACTATAGAAGAGTTTAAGCGGTTTAGATGATAAAATTCTATCTGTTCTGAAATCGCTTGTTCAACTAACCAGCGTCTGGCATATTTCAATACAGCCGGTTTTGTGCTGATTTCAAAATCATTGGTAATAATAAAGGTGGGTTGCTCACGCCCATTATTTTTTATAACGATCTCCCCTAATTTGCCATCATAGTCTTTTATAGTAATGTAACGATCATAAACTAACAAATTACGATACTTTCTACGAAAGTTCTTATTGAGAGACGTATTTGCCGCCAATGTTCTTTATCTATCTATTCGAGTCCCTTTATTAACTTTTTAGAGCGCCGCCGCAATGTTAAGAATTTAATATTATCTTGATTTAATTGATAAAGATTATTGTATGTAGTAAACTTTGAATCAAATATTAAGCAATTTATTTTACCGTTTCCTTGTTTATAAAAATCAATAAATTTTAATATAGCATCTGCTTGTTGGGCGTGTTTTATTTCTGCATCGCTATATTTAAGCAACTTACTGTCCTGATCGTGTACAATTAAAGCAAGAACACTTTTTAATCCAACATGCCTTTTCCCTGACCAGTTGCGTTCAAGAACGCTCTCATCGCCCCAATGAGGGATAGTTGTGAAATCAAGATTAAAATCAGTGTTAATAAAAACTGAAAGGCGAATAGGTTGAATAATTGAAGTAACCGGTCAATCCAATATTTGCTAATTCTAATCCGAATGGATAGTAATGGTTTACCTGCCTGTGCGCCAAACCGCCGGTATAATCTTTAGTATAGGAAAGAACGCCGTCATCATAAACCGTCTTGAGTAATTTAGCGCATGGGGCGGTATAAATCCACTCAATCCGTTATTGTCAAAAATTATCCTGACCGTTTTTTTTAAACCCATAATTACTGCTTTCGCTTACTCTATCGTCATGCCGGCAAGGATAGTATTCAGCCTGATGTAATCTCAGGTATTATTGGTGGAAGTATTGTAATAGATTTTGACTCAAACGCAGGTTGTGTGGTTCAGCATTCAATGTTCCGGGTTGATGGTCTCTAACAACCTCAATATAAAAGAGTAACGACTTTAGAGATACAGAAAATGCTTTTCACCTAATGGGTGAAGAATACTAAGTTCCGTTTTAGGCGCTAACGGTCAATAATATCAGGACGTTACAACCTTTGAACCCGAAACCCTGAACCTGGAACCGCTCAATTTAGGTCAAATAAACATCCCGCCCGAAACCAAGGTTTTATAAATTAAATAAAATTTTACTTGACAAACGCATTATTATAAGTATATATTTATTACATTAAAATGTAAGCGTTTACATTAATTCAATCAAAGATCACTGTTTAAGGCATATTAAAGCAGAAAACCGTTTACACTATAAGGATATTTATGAGAATCAATATTAATGAAATCGCAAGAAAATCAGGCGTTTCAATTGCTACTGTTTCCCGTGTAATGAATAATAAAGGTCCGGTTAAGCAGGAAACTAAGCAGAAGATTTTACAAATCGCTAATGAATTAAATTATAAACCCAGTCCGATTGCCCGCGGTTTGGCTCGAAAGAAAACAGATACGATCGGCGTTATCTTGCCGGAACTGGTGGATGAATTTTTTATGAATATCATCCGTGGAATTGATGAGGAAGCCGATAGCCATAATCGCTATTTGATGGTTTCAAGCTCGCACAGTCAGCGTAATGACGTGGAAAAAATATTAGAATTTATGGGCAGTGGACGTGTTGACGGGGTTATTTTAATGGCGCCAAGCATGCAAAAAGAAATTTATGATATCATAAGCAAAAGTAAACGACCGGTTGTTTTACTTAATTGCTATCCTGAAATGGACGGACTGGTGAGTTTTGGCATTGATAATTACCGGGGCGCCTATCTGATAACAGAACATTTAATTAGTCATGGATATAAAAAAATCGGGATGATTAAAGGTCCTGAAATAAATGCTGAAGCGAACGCTCGTTTTATGGGTTTCAAGGATGCCCTTAAAAAAAATGGGATTAATTATGATCCTTCCTTTGTAATACCAGGTGATTTTTCAATTCAGTCGGGTTATCATGGTTTTTCAAGACTTATGGGACAACAGGATAAAGTGGAAGCGGTCTTTATGGCTAATGATATGATGGCTATCGGCGCTTACGAAGCGGCAAAAAATATAAATATTACTATCCCAAACGATGTAGCTGTAGTTGGATTTGATGATATTTTCCCGAGCCGTATTCTAACTCCACGATTGACGACTGTGCATATTCCAATAGTTGAATTGGGAAGCAGGGCAATGAACTATCTTTTAAAAATGATAGACGGAGAGGTAGACCCACAAAAGCCGCATAATGAAGCGCTGTCAACCGGTCTTGTAATCGGCGGATCATGCGGTTGTAATAATGATAATTTACGGAACGTTTTACCGGCGCTTACACAAAATTAAACCCCGTTACTCAAAG
>JAUXGF010000138.1 GCA_030622395.1 Calditrichaceae bacterium | reverse complement strand
GAGGTTGATTGATGGGTATTGCAGAAAGAAAAGAACGGGAAAAAGAAAAAAGACATAACGACATTATTGACTCCGCCGAAAAAGTCTTTTTCTCTAAGGGCATGAGAGACGCTACCATGGATGAAGTGGCGGAAGCAGCCGAACTTAGCAAAGGTACTTTGTATTTATATTTTAAAAATAAAGAAGATTTATATTTAGCAATTAACGCCCGCGGTCTGCGTCTGATGACCCAAATGTTTAAGGATGCGGTCGCTGAAAAGAAGAAAGGTATTGATAAAGTAGCTGCAATTGGCAAGGCATATTATAATTTTTTTGAAAAGCATCCAGATTATTTTAATGCAATGATTTATTATGAATCACACGCCATAGATTTTGAAAAAAATGAAACATGCGCCAATGAGTGTCACAACCAGGGAGAAGACGCATTACAAGTTGTAGTCGAAGCGCTAAAAATCGGAATATCTGACGGAACTATTCGCGAAGATATTGATCCGTCCAAAACGGCAGTTATTCTTTGGGGACAGTCTACCGGGATAATCCAAATATTATCGTTAAAAGGCAGGCATCTTGCAGAAGAGCATGGATTTGATTTAGAAAACATAATGGATCATTTTTCTGAAATGGTAAGGCGTTCATTAAAAAAATAAATTTTTTACTATAAATATGACTATCAGTCAATTAATATACTATGTTTCAGGAGATTCCAATGATTAAAAGCATTTTGATGTCTGCTATTATTTTGATGATCTGCGGCAGGTTGGAATTAACGGCGCAGGAAATCAAACCCTTTTCGGAAATAGAGGTTTTAAACGGTTATATCGAAGAAGGATTCGGGAATAATTTAGCATTAAAGCAAAAACATTTTTCTTATCAGCAAAGCGTTAAGTCCTTGAAAGAAGCGCGTGGTATGTTTTTGCCGTCCGTTGGTATTGACGCCCGCTATTCGAGAGCCGGCGGCGGACGGATAATAGAGTTCCCTGTCGGGGATATGTTAAATAATGTTTATTTAACTCTAAATAATATGTTGGAAGCGCAAGGGCAGGGACGTTCTTTCCCCGAAAATTTGCCTAACGAACAAATTCATTTTTTAAGGGAAAAAGAGCACGATACAAAAATCCGCGCGGTTCAGCCCATCTTTCAACCCGCTATTTATTATAATTATAAAATTAGATCGAAACTCAAAAATGTAAGTGAGCTTGAAGTTAATGTATATAAACGTCAGTTAGCGGCAGAGATAAAAACCGCTTATTTCAATTATTTAAAAACCGTTCAGGTTGAAAGATTATTAAAAGAAACAAAAAAGTTGCTCAAAGAAAATTTGAGGGTGAGTCAAAAACTTTTTGAAAGCGAAAAAGCTACCAAAGAAATCGTATACCGGGCGCAGACGGAATTAAGTAAAATAGAGCAGCAAATTACTGAATCTCAAAAATATAGTATTTTAGCGCAGTCCCATTTTAATTTTCTTCTTAATCGTCCCTTGCAGGAAAAGATTGAAATAGAAAATAATTTAAATGTTGAAAAAATAAGCGATACAAATTTTGATGCGGCAACGGCATTAGCTTTAAAAAATCGCGAAGAATTAAAACAATTAGAGAAAGCGGCAGAGATAGCCGTTTATTCAAAGGGATTAGCTGCCAGCGCCTTTTTGCCCGGCATTAGCTTAGCGGCTGATTATGGGTTTCAGGGAGAAGAATACAAGTTCGACTCAGAGAATGATTACTGGATGGTTTCGGGCGTGCTGCAATGGAATCTATTTAACGGTTTTCAGGATCAGGCTAAAAGGCAGCGGGCGGCAATAGAAGAAAAAAAATATCAAACGCAATTGCAGGAGACCAGGAATTTAATCCAATTACAGGTTCAGGAAGCGGTGAACAATTTAAAGGTAGCCCAAAAACAAATTATCACCGCCAAAGACCGCGTAAACAGCGCCCGCCAATCATTTAAATTAATTAATAAAAAATATGAACAAGGCATGTCGGCGCAAATTGAATACCTGGACGCCCGCAATTCGTTAACTAACGCCGAGATCAATCTAATATTATCACAATATGATTACCTAATTAAGAATGCGGAGGTAGAACGGATTACGGCAAGCATACAGGTTAATTAGTGCCTGAACGAAAAGTTTTTTTTATTTTCCCATAGGGACGCCTGTGGCGCGATCCCGACGGTTCGGGAAGAAATCTTTAAATAACCGATTTATCAAGTTAAAAGATTTCTCGCTCCGCTTGCGCCGCAAGGCGTCCCTGTGGGAAAATGACACTTTTGGTTGGTTTTCGCTCAGACATTAATTTGTTTTGAAAAAATTGAACGCCTATAACACAGATCATCCGTGTTCAATTATAAAAATCTAAAGAAAGGAAATAGATTATGAAGGTAAAAGATTGGACTTTACGATTTTTAGCAATCACCGCTCTTTTTACAATCCATTGGGCATGCAGTTCGTCCGATGGGAAAGATACAGCTCAGGAGGAAGGCACATTAGTAAAAACAGCTAAAGTTGAGCAAAAGGAGATATCATTTCCCATAAGAAGCAGCGGGATTTTGTCATCGGAATCGGAAGTAAAGCTGGCTTTTAAAACCGGAGGCGTGATTAAAGCGATATTTGCGCATGAGGGGCAGTCGGTAAAAAAGGGTCAGGTATTGGCAAAGCTAGATCTGTCGGAAATCCTGGCTCGGAAGAATCAGGCGTTTAGCGCTTATGAAAAAACAAATCGTGATTTGAAACGGGTTAAAAAACTGTATGAAGACAGCGTGGCAACTTACGAACAATTTCAGAACACACAAACTGCCCTGCAAGTGGCGGAGGCTAATCTGCAGATTGCCGAATTCAATTTAAAACATTCTACAATTACGGCTCCGGGTAACGGTAAAATATTAAAACGTTTTGCCGAAGAAAATGAATTGATCAGCCCCGGCGCGCCTGTATTCTATTTTGGCAGCACAGGTAAAGAATGGGTTTTAAAATTAGGAGTAACCGACTGTGAGATTATCCGCTTGCAATTGGGCGATCAGGCGCAGGTTAAATTTGACGCTTATCCATACCAAGCCTTTAAGGCGCAAGTTTCGGAAATTGCCGCCGCTGCAAATGCCATGACCGGAATGTTTGAAATTCAATTACAACTTAAATCAATCGGCAAAAAGTTATTATCCGGCTTTGTGGGAAAGGTTGAAATCCAACCCTCTAAAAAAGAAAAATATGATCTGATTCCTATTGAAGCTTTTATGGAAGGAGACGGCAAAGAGGGATATGTTTATACCTTAAACGGCAGCAAAGACCGGGTAAAGAAAGTGCAGGTTAAGGTAGGGCGGATTATGGAGGGAAGCGTAGCTATAGCCTCCGGTCTGGAAGATGTACAAGAGGTGATAACCGACGGCGCGCCATATTTAACGGATAACAGCTCGGTGTGTTTGGCGGTTAATTAAAAAATGAAAGCGATGCTGGATGCTTGATACTTGATACTGGATTCCCCATAGGGGTCGCTTCGCGAAAAGATTAAAGATACAAGATTAAAGATGCAAGATGCTGGATACCGATTACCGATTACTCGATGAGGGGATGATCAAGTTTCTTTATCCAGTATCCAGCATCAAGTATTTATTTTACTAATACATTTCCTGAATATTGGAATCATACAATCAATTAAATTATTTGGATATAAAAATGAATGAAAATATTAATAGTAAAACGGCTTTGATAACAGGGGCTTCAACAGGTATTGGTTATGAATTGACTAAATTGTTTGCTAAGGACTGTTACAATTTAATATTGACCGCCCGCAATGAACAACGGCTTAATCAAATAAAAAAAGAATTATCGCTGGATTATGATATTGATATAGAAATAATTGTCAAAGATTTAAGTTTATCCAACGCGCCGCAGGAAATTTATGAAGAGCTGCAAAAAACGGACATTACTATTGATATTTTAGTCAATAATGCCGGTTTTGGCTTGCATGGATTGTTCGCCGCCAGCGATTTGTCAACCGGGTTAGAAATGATGCAGTTGAATATGGTATCATTAACTCATTTAACGAGCCTGTTTTTGGATGGCATGATTCAGAGAGAGTCCGGCAGAATTTTGAATGTAGCTTCCACCGCCGCTTTTCAGCCCGGCCCGTTAATGGCGGTTTATTATGCAACTAAAGCTTATGTTTTATCCTTTTCCGAAGCATTGGGAAATGAATTAAAAAACAGCGGTATTTCTGTAACCGCCTTATGCCCCGGTCCGACAATCACAGAATTTCAAAACAGAGCGGGAATTGGCAATTCAAAATTATTTAAGGGGAATGCAGTTGCAACTATGGACGCTAAAAGCGTTGCCCAGAAAGGTTATCAGGCTTTAATGAAGGGGAAAGCCGTAATCATACCGGGGTTTATAAATAAAGCGTTGAGTAAATCCGTCCGCTTTATGCCGAGATGTATGGTTTTAAAAATCCTTCGATGGATTATGGAAAAAAGATGATTATTTTTTCAGATTTTAATTATTTAGCTAATAGAAAATTTGGTAAACATTAAAATTGTAAAGTTATTATGAATAAAATAAAATTTACAGCGGCGCTTATTTTTATCATACCGGCGCTTTGTTTTTATCCAACAAGCCTTTCGGCAGACGACGGCGGTTTTAAGTGGCAGGTGGGCGAAGAGCTTTCTTATAAAGTAGAATGGACATTTGTTAGATTAGGTACAGTGAAATTACAGGTTTGTGATACGCTTACTATTAACAACAAATTAGTTTATCATGTTAAACTATTCCTTGATTCTAATCCTTTAATATTTTTTGTAAATATGCACAGTGTATTTGAAAGCTATATTGACGAGCAGTTTCGAGTACATCTTTTTTATGCGGATGAGAAAGTTGACGACATTACCTATAAAACCGAATATAGATTCGATTATGCAGATAGTTTAATTTATGTCAACATGACAAATATAGATGATCCTGCTCAAACCATATCAAAGAAAATACCTTTAGATAAAAAACTTTTTGAAGGTATTTCCTTAATTTATTATTCCCGGGCAAATGTCTCTGAAGCGAAGAGCGAAACAGTAAAAGCATTCTTTGAATCAAAAAAAGGGGATGTCGAAATCAATTTTAAAGGCGGAAACGGTAAAATTGAAATTGACGCTTTAGAATCAGAATTGGATACATATTACTTAGACGGGACGCTTCTTGTAACAGGCATAGCCGGAGTTACCGGTCCTTATAAAGGCTGGTTTGCCGCTGACAATAAAAGGATTCCTCTCAAAGCAGAGATGAAAGTTTTTATTGGAAACGTAGTAATTGAATTGGAAGAATGGAAAAAATGGGAGGCTGAATTAATAAAATGATTTTTGCCAGGACACAACACCTTCAAGTCCCCCTCCATTTCCTAAAAGAGAGGGGGATTTAGGGGGTTAGTTAAAAGACTTTTCCCATCCCGCTCCGCAGGAGTCCCCTTCCCGAAGGGATCCCTGTGGGACGGGACAGAGATCCCTTTGGGACGGGGACGGCTCTGCCGCAGCTTTTTCTTACCCATCCCTAACCCTTCCCTAATACAATAGGGAAGGGAAAAAGATACTCCAAGTATCCCTCTGTTTTCTAAATAGAGGGGCCGTGCTCGCCGGCAGGCAAAGGCTCTAAGTATTTAAAAATTAATTGTTTCTTTGTGCCCTAGTGTCTTCGTGGCATTCTACTTACATAATAAAATTAAAGGAGTGAAAAACCATGGAAAAGAATCTATTCTTATTATTTATGTTACCACTGTTAATCTCAATCTCATTGCTTGCTCAAGAGGCGGCGAATAATGATAAAAAAATCGGGGATTTAACAGTTACGGTAACGGGCTTTGAAAACGATAAGGGTAAAGTTAGAATCGCCCTCGTTAATTCAAAAGAAAATTATTCAAAGGAAGAAAATACTTTCCGGAAAGGTTTAACAGGGATAAAAAATAAAAAAGCAGCATGGATTTTTGAAAATATTCCCTTTGGCGAGTATGCCGTTAAATCATTTCATGATGAAAATGACAATAGCAAACTTGATAAAAGTTTTATTGGCATTCCAAAGGAAAAATATGGCTTTTCAAATAATGCCCGCGGTAGTTTCGGCCCGCCGGATTATAAGGATGCAAAGTTTATTTTCGATTCAACAACTGTGAGTATAGAGATTAAGGTTAAATAGATTATTCTTTCGGGAGCAGATCCTTAATTTCGCAATAATTCCTGAATATCGAACAAGTTGAAAATGCCGGTTAATCGGCGGAATGAAGATTTATGATTTTCGAAGTTATTTGTGTTTTCTTCTTAAATCAAAAATCGTTAATCGATATTCATTATTAAAAGATGAAACACAATGGGTAAAATGCTTTTCTTGATTTCAATAATAATCCATGGATTTCTTTGTCCGTCAACCGGCAGATCGGCTGTATCTTTTTAAAATTAATTCTAGAAAGGACTATAAACATGAAACTACCCAAACTTGCTATAGAAAACCATCAATTTACTATTATTATGATTGTATTACTGGTGATTTCGGGAATCGTTTCTTTTTTAACTATGCCCCGTTCTGAGGACCCGCAGGTCTCACCGGTGGGGAGCAGCGTGATTGTTGTTTACCCGGGCGCCGGTCCGGAGGATCTCGAAACATTAGTGGTTGATCCACTTGAAAAGTCTATCAATGAATTGGAAGATATAAAAAGGTTTAACACTGAAATTAACGACGGATTAGCGGTATTAGTAGTTGAGTTTTTCTCCGGTACGAACGATGACGATAAATATTCCGATGTGGTGCAAAAAGTAAATAAAGTACGCAACAAGCTGCCTGAAGATATAATGAATCTTGATATTATTAAGCATGAAATTTCCTCCGTAAAGATAGCGCAGATTGCATTGACCTCCGATTCAGCTTCATACAAACTTCTGCAAAGAGAAGCAGAATCGCTGGAAAAGGAGATGGAAAAAATATCAGGAATTAAAACAGTTGAAACTATAGCTTATCCCGATCAGGAAGTGCAAATCTCTTTAGATCTGGAAAAAATGGCTCAAATGCATATTCCGGTGATGCAGGTATATTCCGCAATCAAATCAAGCAACGCTAATATTCCTGCGGGAAGCATTGATATAGGATCAAAAAAATTCAACGTGAAAACAAGCGGCGCTTATGAATCTTTAGATGAAATTAAAAATACCATTTTACACGCCCGCAACAGAAAACCGGTCTATTTAAAAGATGTTGCTCAAGTTAAATTCGGCTATGAG
>JAUXGF010000375.1 GCA_030622395.1 Calditrichaceae bacterium | reverse complement strand
ACATTTATTTTCAGTTTATAGAACTGTTTTTATTTAACTTATATTACTGCGAAACTTGAGTAAACTACTTATCCCTTAACATATTCGCAACGAAAAAATTAATATGTCAATAATACTTCACAAGTGTGTACAGATTAACACCACCTATCAGAGACCGCTTACGCTTAACTCTGATACAAGGAAAAGGGTCCCGTGCCATAAATAGCGGAGCTGCTAATATCCTTATTTGTTAATAACCCGGGATAAATAAAATTCTTTTAATCAAATTGTTAAAAAACTGCCGTTAATTTTTTAAATATTTTTCAAATATAATATTTGCAATAATATTATTTTTGGTTAAGTTTTAATTCCAATTATACGAAAATACATACAACATTTTTAAAGATCATCTAACTTATACGAATTGAGGTTGAAATGAGAAACAGAGTTTTAGTCGTAACAGGCGGCGGAGATTGTCCGGGACTTAATGCTGTGATTAGAGCAATAGTTAAACGTTCTTCGCGGGAAAGGGATTGGGAAATAGTAGGAAGCTACGAGGGTTTTAACGGGATATTGAGAGAACCGATGGAATTAATCATATTGGATGAAAAAAAAGTGTCGGGAATCCATGTTAAGGGCGGTACAATTATCGGCACGACCAACAAAGGCGGGCCGTTTGCCTGGCCTGTAAAAAACAAAGACGGCTCATGGGCTGAAGTTGACCGTTCCGACGAACTTTTACGAAAATTACAATACCAAAATATTGAAGCTACAATAAATATCGGCGGCGACGGATCGCAGACTATTTCGCAGCAGCTTTTTGAAAAAGGCTGTAATATTATCGGCGTGCCTAAAACGATTGATAATGATATTGCCGGAACAGACTTTACATTCGGATTTCAAACGGCTGTAGAAATTGCAACCGACGCAGTGGATAAATTGGTTACTACCGCAGAAAGCCATAACCGCATATTAATTTTAGAAGTAATGGGAAGAGACGCTGGATGGATTGCTCTCCATTCCGCCGTAGCCGGTGGCGCCGAAATTTGCCTGATACCGGAAATTCCTTACGATATAGATAAAATTCTTGAAAGAATACATTCGCGAATTTGCAAAGGCAGAGGTTTTGTTAATATTGTTATTTCAGAAGGGGCAAAACCAAAAGGCGGCAAAGCGTCAGGTCATAAAAGCGATGAAGTAGGTTATCATAATCTCAAACTGGAAGGCGCCGCAATGCGCTTAATGCAAGAGCTAAAAGACGCCGGATGTGAAGAAGATATCCGCGCTACGATTTTAGGACATATTCAAAGAGGCGGCAGCCCTAATGCGAACGACCGTATTTTGGCTACTCAGTTTGGCGTTAAAGCATTTGAAATGGTCTTAGAAAAAAAATATGGTAAAATGGTGGCATACAGGCATCCTAACATCGTCAGCGTACCCATTAAAGACGCCATAGCCGAGTCTAATGTGGTAAAACCCGACGGTCAATTATTGAAAACAGCCCGGGGTATCGGTATCAGCATGGGGGATTGATAAACCTGCGGGAATGGAATAATGCCGTGCCCCTGCCTGCCGGGGTTGGCACGGTGCCGGCAGGCAGGGAGTACTGGATTAATGGATTATTGATAAAGCCATTACTCCGGCATTCTCCCCCGCCGCCTGTTTTTTATTAAATTACCTCTCGACCGCTAAGCATCAATGATAATTTCATCCAGGGTTCGTTTCGGTACGCGATGTATGTCTTCGCTATCGCGCCAGTATTCGATATCTCCTTTCTGTCCTGCCTGCTCGATTACCGCAGTTTCTTTGGGTTTGCCAAGCGCCAAAACAAGAAGTATCTTATATTGTGACGATATATTTAAAACCTTGCGTAATTCCTCTCTTTTTATTGAACCTATAATACAGCCGCCTATTCCCTTCTCTGCCGCGCCAAGAAGAATACTTTGCGCCGCTATTCCATGATCACAATCAATAGACTTACTTATCTCCGTATCCCCAAGTATGATGATATAGGCGGAAGGCATATCCCCTTCACACGGACCAATCCAATCTTTAAGATAACCCGCCCAGGAAAGGTGTGGGAATATCAAACTGTTCTCTTGGGAATCATTTGAAAGAATATACTTTAACGGCTGCAAATTACCGGCTGATGCGGAAAGTCTTGCCAGATCTATAAGTTCTCTTAATGTCTTAAGTTCAATTTTAATATCTTGATAAAAACGCCGGCAGCTCCTATTTTTTAATACTAAATCACGTACCATCCTAATTGCCTCCAATGCTACAATAAGGTTAATAAATAAAAAAACCGACGCCGCTAACCGGAATCGGTTTTTAAATTGTCTCAAACATCAGCCAAATAAAAAGGAACAAAAAATCTTTATGTTGAATTTTTAATGTAGAATTCAAATTATTGTAAAAAATATACTCATATAATTTAAACTAATCAATTTGATTTGCAGAAGGCTGAATTACTTTACAGCAACGGCTGTCTAAATATTTTTGTTTTTTTACAACTGACTTTTAACTTGCTATATCCACCTCATCCGCTTTAAGTCCTCTTTCTCCTTGGGTAACTATAAACTCGACCTTCTGACCTTCTTCTAAAGAACGATAGCCCTCACCGCGAATTGACTTGAAATGTACAAAGACGTCTTCGCCGCCATCGCGTTCTATAAAGCCAAATCCTTTTTTTGAGTCAAACCATTTTACTTTTCCTGTTTCACGTTTTTCCATTATACTAAAATCTCCATATAAAAAATTAACTACTTAAATAAACCATAGTATTTAACTAAAAAAAACAATTAAATCAATAGCTGAATACTCTTTTTTGTAAAACAGTTACGAGTGGAAATTCGTTACAGAGACCTTTTCACTCACAATAAATAATCCCGATTTGTCGAGATAACAAATTGTAAATTGATAAATTGTATATCAGTAAAATAAGCGTATTTCTTTCATAATCCATAAATCTGTATTGACCTGCTGTGATAAATACCACAAAAATATTTATAAGCCATACTATATTAAACATGAAAAAAATGATAAAAATTAAATCCTTATATAATTAAATTTAATTCATATTATCCAAGGAAGAAATAACATTTGGGATAATGCATGCCTTGCATGAAAAACATTCCATTTTGTATATTTGCATTGTAGTTTGATATTTGTAATTTACAGCAGTTAACTATTTAGGGATAAAAGAATGAATCAAATTTGGAAATACAAAAAACCGTTTATACTTATAATCGACGACAACCCTACAAATCTTCAATTCTTAGAAATTATATTAAAAAAGGCAAACTACGAAATCGCCGTTGCTCTCAGTGGTTTCCAGGCGTTTAAGATTATTAAGGATCACCATCCCGATCTTATTCTTCTTGATGTTATGATGCCCAAGCAGGATGGTTATGAAGTTTGTGAAATTTTTAAGAGCTCCCCAAAAACTAAAGATATTCCTATCATTTTCCTGACTGCAAAAACCGAAACCAAAGATATTTTAAAAGGATTCGAACTCGGGGCGGTGGATTTTATAACAAAACCTTTTGACCGTACAGAATTATTAGCCAGAATAAAAACACAATTAGAATTAAAACAATCTCAGGAAAGGTTAAAGCATTCCTATAGGGATTTAAAAAACGCACAAGAAAAGATGATTGAATTAGAAAGGACAAACTCAGTTTTAGCCATGGCGGCAACGACCAACCATGAATTAAATCAACCGTTAAAAGTTTTAACAGGAAATTTGT
>JAUXGF010000288.1 GCA_030622395.1 Calditrichaceae bacterium | reverse complement strand
TAAATAAAGGTAGTTGTAATTGCATAACGCTAATTTTATGCACTTTTATTTTGCGAAACAACTATTTTAAATACCTGATTTTCATACACGGGGTCAGGAGCTCTGGGATTATTAATTGCATTGAGAACAAACCGCTCATAAATAGTTATCCCCAATTGATAAGCCCAGTAATTTGATATTTTTTCTTTAAAAGAATGAGTTGCAGGATTGAATTCAGGTTCTGTCTCTTCATTGTAAAAAAGCCCTATTACCGGATTAGAAATAACAGGTATATTTATTTCGTTAAATACTTTAAATAACTGGAATGCTTTAAATCCAACATGATTAACGCTGCCCGGAGACATTTCAATGCATTGATCCATGTAAACATAAAAAAATGATATTTCGGCGTCACTGTAATCATCGGAAATTATCATTAATTGCCTGCGGCGCAGTCTGCTGTTTTCCGACAGGGCGGCGCTGCTGATAAAAATTCCCTGTGTAATCCCCACAGCCGCCGGGCGGACAAATGAATTGTTTCCTCCCCAGAAGACGCCCCCTAATTGGAAATCATAATTTTCTCTGTGTTTCCAAATAAAAAATCCGCTGGGAAGCCCATCCGGACGAAATGGAGACCAGCGCCCCGCCGCCAGGGTTCTGACATTTTCCAATTCTTCACTGCTCTTAACGTATCCGCCAAAAAAATAAGTGTTGAACGACCCTGTAAGCATTCCGGCAATTCCGTATCGTGTATTAAGATCATTATCAATTTTACCCGTTCCCGCCAGCGCTAAAAGTGAAAACTTGCTAATATTGAATCTGCCGGCAAGGTAATTGGCATTGCCGGAAATTTTTTGATAAGGTAAAGAATGATCGGCGGCAAATCCTTTTTTATATTCATGCCCGATTCGCAGCCAGAGATATTTTTTAGGTCTAAAGGTAATCCGGGAATAAAAAGCCTTATTAGTCAATGATGTATCTTTTAAAGCGTTATAAGTTCCGCCAATATCCACCTGAAAGCGGTCGTCGTTTTTGTAGGGGAAAAGAATTAAACCGCCGGTTAATTGATCTACCTGAAACTGATTGCGGTTATCCAAACCATTTTTCATCAGCCGCATAAAAAAGGTTTTATTGCGTTGGTTTTTACGGTATAAATTGAAGGCGGAAGCCATTTCATCATTGTAGGTCCATGCTGCTATTTGAAATTCCCATTCCGGCGGTTGAGGCGGTCCATATACCGAATTTTCCGGGTCTTTATCCCTTGAAGAATGTGTTGTATGTTCCCGGGACAAACAAACTGAAATCAGCAGCGACCAGATTATAATTAATAATTTTAAACTTTTTATCATGTTGTGATTTTATAATTTTTAGATCACTATTAACTAACATATCTTACTTGGTATTTAGTCAAATACAGGAATCGACCGGTTGGGAACAAGTTCTTTTAAAAATGTTTCGCAAGGAATACAGATAGTGTCATTTTGTATAAGTTTATCTTTCCCGCGATACAAAAGTATGGTTTTGCTTTGCGGATAGTCGCTGCGGAATGAAGCTAATGAACGCAGATCCTCCGGTCGGATACGGCTTGTATTCTTTACTTCAATTGCATAAATGCCTTCTTCGCCATATAGAACGAAATCAACTTCAACGCCGCCGCGCGAACGCCAAAAATATATATTATTGGGATTGCCTCTGTAAGCGTTCCATGCTTTGAGATGCTGCGCGACCAGTCCTTCCAGAGCCGCGCCGCCGATTTCTTCAGGACGATCGAGCGGACCCTTGGGACGAATGACTTGAAAAACGCCGGCGTCAAAAAAATAAAATTTAGGGTGAGAGATTAATGAGCGTTTGGCTTTTCTTGTAAATATTGGCAGTCTAAACGCCAATAAAATATCTTCGAGGATTTTGATATATCCTTCAACAACTTTGCGTTCGATTTCACATTCTCTGGCAACATTACTAATATTGAGAATAGAACCGTGAGAAAAACTGATTGCTTCTAAGAACCGTGAAAAATTCCCGATATTTCTGATCTGACTCTCTAACTGAATTTCTTCTTGTATATACAGAGAAACATAAGTGTTTAAGACGTCTCTGGGGCTATCAGAAAATATGACGATTGGTAATAAGCCATGCTTTAAAATATTATCAAATGATAAATCAAAGGTTAATTCCGAAAGGATAAATGGGTGAAGCGTTTTGAGCAGTACACGTCCGGCAAGGAGATCAATTCCGGTGCGTTTCAATTTACGGGCGCTGGAACCGGTGAGAATAAATTGTTTGTTCGTCTTTTCTTCTATCAAGCTGTGAATGGCGCTTAATAATTCGGGCGCTTTCTGAACTTCATCAACGATGATAATATTTTTATCAGGATTGCCATGAACAAGTTCAGTGATGCGCTCAGGTCTGGCAATATAAGTTCTGAATACATCAGGTTTCAGCAAATCGATCCAGAGAGCCTCGGGATAATGTTTTTTCAAGAAAGTTGTTTTTCCTGTGCCTCTCGGTCCAAAAAGAAAAAAGCTTTGATTTGTACCCTTAAAAAATCTTGGTATGTATTTTTCCATTCTGCCCCGCAATTTGGAAATACTTGTTCCAAAATAACAAATAGAGAGGTTTGAGTCAAGTTTTTGGAACGAATCGACTGTGTCGATTCTGAATTGTCAATTCGCTCCAACTTTTAACCGGTATTACAAACAGGACTGATTTTCGTAATAGCGGTTCAAATTTGATCTGCAGCAGCCTGTCGTTCGGAAACAGTCCAATTGTCAATCGACAATTATTGGCTTTACCTCAGCTCCCTCAACGCCTTCGCTACCTGAACCGCCGCCCTGACGAATGAACCGTTTTTGGAACAGGCGTATTCGCTGGTTTTATATGCGTAAGTCCAACCCCATGTACCCGTATCAAAAATTGGATAATCTATAGGAACTTCCGCTATAACAAAATTCTTAGTAATATCGCCAAGCTCAACAACCCCGCCATTTCCGGGATTAATCCCGATCATTACGCCCCCGGGAACAACGCCGTCCCTGCTGCCTTCAGTAAAACTATAACGATGATGGTAACATCCGGGTCCCCTGCCGAGCCCCGCCATCATCGAAACATCGGCAGGATTAAATCCGACGATCCATTGAAGCTGGCGCTCGGCAGCTTCCAGGTATTTTAGCTCATTCAATAAAGTAGCGGTTGCGGCTAATGTCCAGGCAAAGTTTCCAAATTTATTGTTGTTAGTGTGAGGCTCAATATTTCTCACACTGCCGTCTTTTGCCACTCCGCCAATCTGCCCAAAAGGAGAGAGATTAGCAAATTGCATAGCATAATCTGCCCATCGCCTGAATGCCTCTTTAACCTCGTCGCTCAAATCGCTGTCCGGGTTTTGTTTTAAAAATTCATATAACGCAGGCAAGTGCATTCCCGGGCGCACAGATTTGGAAGTTCTGGCATTATTTCCGTAAAACAAGCCGTCCTCATCCTGAAGCTCAAGGATGCTTTTGACCCTTTGCCTGGCGTCTTCTTTATATTTTTCATCCTTATAAATTTGATAAAGCTCCAAATCGATAATTAACAGCCCTGACAAGGTGTAATAAAGATTGCTATCTTCAGGGTTTGATAATTCCATTTTTCTGATCTGATCATAAACATCTTTGGTAACGGATATGCATTTTTCCGCAAGCTGCTTATCATGCGGTAAAATTAGCCGTCCCGCTCTCGCTAAAACCGCACCCGGCAAACAGATAGCATGACCTTTTATGATGCCATAATTATTTTTTATACAATCCCTTTCCCTGACTACCCGCGGCGGCTCATTTGCCGGATCGCCAATCCAGATGCAGACATTTTCAAAGTTAGGCGTAAAACCCGGATGGAAAGCGCCGTCCCAATATGTTTTGCAAAAGTATTTTGCTTCCCAGGCAATTTCATTTATGAATCTTGGCAACCCCTCTAAAGTATCTGTAAGCTCCTTGCCAAATTCATCTTGAAATGTCGTGAGTCCGAGTAAGCCCATGCTTCCGCCCCACATCCATTTGCCGTAATCCCCGGCGTCGTGCCAGCCGCCTGTAACGTCTACTTTTGTACCGTCAACCTTTATAATAGCATCCTGTGTATGACAGGCTTTGTGAAAACCGGGAACTTCGGTTCCGCATCGTTGATAGTTAAACCACTTTGCCGCCTTTACTGCAAGATCAAAATAAAAATCTTTTTTGATTGGAAAAACGTAAGAATCGCAAACCTCTTTAGTCTCGTTTACTTTGAGCCTCACAAAATAAAGTCCTTCTTTTTTAAAATCCGAAAAGTCGGCGATATAATTATTCCCGCCCCAGATATGCGCGCCGGTTTCTTTCAAATCGCCTGAATAAACGACCGGTTGAACGTCGGGATGCTGAACGTTGTTTAAAGCGTCAATCAATTCAAACTTTCCAGTAAGTTTTGTATTGTTAGCCCAGACACCCGCCCTTTTGGTTCCGTTCACAGCATAGCCGCCGTGTGAGATAATCGGGCGCAGCGTCTCCTGAGCGATAATCTGATCCGGCGCTAACGGCGACCAGCTATCCAGCTTTTGCCTGATCCTTCTGATAGTCCTGGCTTGTTTTATTTTTTCTTCAACCGTTAATTTTCCAAGATTTTTTAGTTTTCGCGAAGCAACGCCGAATTCAATATATTGAAGCCGGTTGCTTGGCTTTACTTTAAATATCACCCGCTCG
>JAUXGF010000221.1 GCA_030622395.1 Calditrichaceae bacterium | reverse complement strand
TGACTTCCAGGTTTTCAGTAACGCTGGAAACCCTGAGTTTAAATTTTTGTTTTACGTTCATATTCATCTTATTATTAAAATTCGCAATAATTACTGAAAAGTTTCTTATTTAGATTCAAAAAATTTAGCCATTGCCTCGGATTCATCGTCGAATATTTCGAAAAGAGCAGGGAAACCTAATAAATCAAAAACCTTAAAAACCTTTGAAGACAGGTTCGAAAGTTTGATATCGCCTCCTTTTTCCCTGATTTCTTCGATAAAGCCCATATAAACTCCAAGACCGGCGCTGCTGATATAATCTAAATTTTTTAGATTAACGATAATCCGAAACTTTTCTTCATTAAGCAAATTTTGCAGCGCTTCCTCAAATTTGGGGACAGTATGGGCGTCTAAAAAGCCCGAAATGTTTAGTACCGCAACCCCCTTGTTCTCGGCGCGTGATACTTCAAATCCGCTCATTTATAACCTCCAATTTTGTATTCTTTAAATTGTAATATTCAACGGTATTATTATTTTGCCACCAAGCCGCAAAGACACTAAGATTATTAGAACATAGTAAACAACTTAATTAGTGCCTGAACGAAAACTAGCCAAAACTGTCATTTCGAGGATCTTTTAACGAGAAATCTATTGTACCTATTGACGTTATATCCCGATTCTCGGGACACTCCGTTCGAAATGACATTTTGGGTGTTCTGTAACAGCCTGTTTATCGGAATCGAAATGACAAAAAGTGTTTTTTCGTTTTCCTTTGCGTCTTAGTGTCTTAGTGGCTGAAGTTTTTTTTAAATTTTAATTAATATTAATGTCAGGTCGTCATGAAGATTTTGACCGTCCAAAAAACTTAATATTTCATCAATTACAACTTTTTTTAACTGAGCCGCGCTTAGATGCGAATTAGACTTAATAATTTCACAAAGCCTTTCTTCTCCAAATTCTTCATTGTCTTTATTCCTTGCTTCTGAAAGACCGTCGGTGTAAAAAGCTATTATATCATTCTTACTTACAGTAAATTTACTTTCTTCTAAAAGTTTATTAAAAACCGCTCCCTCATCCAGCCCGACAGCCATGCCTTCCGGCTGCAAAATTGAAGCGCTTTTTTTCTTTGCATTATAATGAATAACTGGGCAATGACCGGCGCGGGCGAATTTAATCATGCCGGGATTAGTATATATTTGGGCTGCTAACAAGCTAATAAAAGATTTTTTTTCCATAGATTTGTACAATATTTTATTAGTATTAATTAAAATATCTTTTGGCGAGCTGGAGCTACCGGCTAAAGATTGGATTATGCCTTTTGTCTCTGCCATGTAAAAAGCGGCGGAAGTTCCTTTCCCGCTTACATCGCCGATTATCAACCCAAGATATGAATCGGAATTGGAATAAAAATCATAGTAGTCGCCGCCTACTTCATAAGCGGTAATAGTTAATGTTTCTATCTGTATGTTTTTAAACAGCGGTGTTTCTTGCGGCAGCAGTCTTAATTGCACTTCGCGGGCAATCTGCAGCTCTTTTTCCATACGCTCGCGTTCAAACGAATCTTTAAGTAAGTTAGCGTTCTCTAAGGCAATGGCGGCTTGGTTGGCGTAAGCTTCCAACATATTTACATCATCATGATCAAAACCAAAGCTTTCCGTTTTTGCGGCAAAAAGAATTCCTAAAACCTGACCGTTAACCGCCATTAAAGGAATGCCGGCAAAAGAACCGATGCTGCTTTTCCAATCTCTTATAGATTTATATTCATTATGCTTTGAAATATCGTTAACCACAAGAGTTTGTTTGCTTGTAATAATTTGATTGCTGATTCCATGTTTGTATTTTTTATTTAAGACTGAAATTTCTTTATCGGTCAAATTTTTTGAAGCCGCAACGTACAGTTTATCATTATTTTCATCATTGATTTCCAGCCAGGTAAAAGAAGATTCGATAACCTCCGAACTCATTTCGATTACCATTCTTACCAATTTTTCAAAGTTAAATTCGCCGGATGTTGCGCGGCTCAAATTATGTAACGAAGAAACTTCTTTCATTTTACGGTCAAAGACGCGGGCAGTGGGTAATTGGATCATTAAATTTAAACAGGATAAAACAGAGTAAAAAACAAGGAAGAACCAACAAATATTACTGGAAGAGCCAAGAGCCAGGCTATGATATGGAACGGCAATTTCAAATGCAAAATCATATAGATAGGAAATTACCCAAACCAGGACTGCTGAAATCAAAAAATAGTAATATTTTTCTTTTCGTGAAAGATAGGTTATCCAACTGTTCCGGGAAGCAAGTATAAAAAGGAAGAGCAGGCTTATTAGAAAAGCGGCGTTACTGTAAATACTGCTGCCTGTAAAAGTTAAATCCAGCGGGGTTTCGAATATTACCGTTAAAATGACGCTGGTAAGAGCGCTGATAATTGCGCATATAATATAGAGATTGGTGCGTTTTTTATGCTTATAATAAATTAAATTTTTAATTATAATTAACATAGGTATTAAAAATAAAACCGCAGCTAAAGATGCAAAATTAGCGTAAAGTAAACTTAACATGGTTTGCGGTTTTTGCGGAAAAGTGGCGGAAGAAAATTCCGGCGATAAAAGCTGCTTACTGATAAAAACAAATAGATATAAAAATATTAACAGCTTTATAAAGTTTTTTAGGTTTTTTTGAACATCCGTTTCAGAAAAAATATGTTTTGTTTTAAGATATAAATAGTAGCAGAAAATAATAATTAATGAAAATAATTCGCTTATATAATCCCATGATTTGATATTTAAAGAACTTTCATATACCAAAACATCATATAAAAATGTAACGACGCTTAATAAAACAATAATAGCAATCAATATTTTTGGTGAAATACGAAACCACTTCATTGGATATAAACCTTAGATGGATATACAGCTTTGGAAAATGTTCCTATAATTGATGAATCAGACCGAATATGTGTGACAACGCTTTTTTCTGAATCTGCAATTATAAGGTTTCCATTATCAGGATTAATCTGAAAGTCTGAAATATAACTAAAACCTTCCAGCGAATTGAGACGAATTCCCTGATAAGAAAGTTGCAAAATATTTGAACTAGAACCATTATATGTGCTAATCCAAATTGAATTATCCGCGGGGTTAAGCCGGACTGCGGTAATGTTTTCTTCTGTGTAAAGCTTTTCGGCTGTGCCAACAGATGGGAAATAGCGGTATAATATTTCGTCAGACTGGCTTTGGTCAACAATATAGAGTTCATTCCCGTCCGAACTAACTTCAATAATTTCTGGGTCTTCAAGGGTATATGTTCCAATTTGTCCGATTGTTTCCGTAAGTTCCCCTTGCAAATTTAAAACCAGTATTTTTTTTAATCCTGTATCAAGGATATAAAAACATTCCTTAGGGCTGTATTTAATTTGAACAGGCTTTTTTACAGATGCACTGATTTCGTTTTCGGCTCCGGTAAGCGAATTAACAGTATATACATATCCGCTGCTGTCGGTTACCCAAAAATTTTGACTTTGAGGCTCAAAGGCGCAGTCATAAGGATAGCGGATTGATGAAATGCCATTGGTAATTTCCCCTGTTTCAATATTGAATATTTCGAAATAGTGATATACCGGATAAGTTGCCAAAGCCCGTTTGTTTGTGAAGTCAAAACTTAAATTTTCAGGCATCCAGGCGCCGTAATATTTAAGCAGGGTATGACTAAGATCGTAAGTTAAATGTATAATATAAAATCCCCATCTGTCTAAAACCCAAAATGTGTTGGGACCGGGAACAATCTGAATAATCTTAGTCGGAGACGATTCATTGTCTTGACCTGCAATAGTTAAATAGTATTTATAGGCTATATCATAATCTTTAATAAAATCATTATATTCATATTGGTTTTTTGGCAAAAAATTCAGCAATGAAAAATCTGTTTCTCCTTCCAATTTGCGGTATAAATTAAAACCTGAATAGTCGGAGAAGGATGGCGGCGTCCATTTTAGTGTAATAATCGAATCCCCTGAAGTTAAACGAAAATTAATTTCAGGAGAATTAGAATCGCCGTTCGGATCAAATAAATTTGACCGTTCCCGCTCCGAACAAGAATTAAGCGAAAACAGAAAGGTTAATGTTAAAATAAAAATTAGCTTATACATCATTTTTTTTCGATTAACTGAATCATTTTATTGAAATGTAACAATTTAGCTGATTAAAATAAACACTATTTATTTTAAAATTAAAAGCGAGTTATTTATTTACAACAGTTATGTTTTATTATTTGATATTTGTTTTTTCCGGTTTATCCGGCTTAGGTTATAATTCAATTTTTATAACTTTTAAAGTCCATGCGAAATCTTTACTCTGAGGTATATTCTTCAAACCCCATAAAAATTCAAGCTTGAGAAAATTAAATATTCTACCGAAGCCAATTCCGGCTTCAGAATATAAAGAGGACATATTTAATTGATCTAAAGGTTGATCTCCAGCCCAGCCGATATTATAAATAACAGAAAAATCCCAAGGGATATTTTTAATAATTGGAATACCTGTAAAGTGAAAAATAGAATTTTGAAAATTATGCTCAATAAAAACCTCAAGTTTTTTACGCCCGACATAGGAATTTAGGCTTAGTGTCCTGAAAGTTTTAAAGCGGTCATAACCGGGCAAATCATCGCATTCTAATTCAAAATATCTTTGAAATGGAATGCCTGCCGTGCCATATCCGGAAAAAAGCATTAAATCCAGGAACCCTTTGTAAAAAGTATTTTGCCTAAGAAACAGGGAAAAAGAATAACGATTGAAGTGATAATCACTCCCCCATTTTTTAAATCCTGATTCAAAGTCAAAGGCAATCTCAAAATAATTTCGATATTTAAAGAGTTTCTTGTATAAATTTGATTCGCGATAAGACGCTGTAGAATAATTAAAATTGAATTTCAACCCGATTAAATTCCCTTCGTCCATCATGGGATTATCAATAAATGTCTGATTACTGAAAACCCCTGAACTAATATTCCGGAATGCTTTTGAGTGCCGTTCATTATAATAAGAGACAAACAGAGAAAAAGGTTTTTGTAAAAAATTCAAACTAACTTCGGATCCGTCTGCATAATAGTAATCAAAATAATCAAAACTAAAATGACTGTAAAATGTATTTAGCCAGATTGGAAATTCAGTGTTTTCTTCACGGGTAAAGATACTTTTGTAACGACCATATCTAACGCTAAAAGCAGCCTTCTTCGAAGAAAGTTTAAATTCAGGAAGGAAAAAGTACTTAGAATTTTTATCCGAAAATCCATATCCATAACCAGTATATAAACGAAAGGGTTTGAGAAGAAGTTTAGTATTAACAGCAGCGCCGATAAAATTTCCTTCGACCCTGTTAAAACGATAAAAATCTGAGAATTCTCCAACAGGCTGTGATTTAAAACGATCATAAAAATCAATCATTTTTATTGATTTTATAATTGTATTTACAAAGATATTATGATTTACGATACTATCAATTTGCGCATAAGCTTTTTCTTCCTCTTTTGATAATGGAGGTATGTTCATTGGAATAGAATTAAATGGCATTTCATTTTGAAAAATGAGCTTGGTTTGACCTGAATAATATTCATTGTTGGAATTATTAATCTGATAACCTT
>JAUXGF010000471.1 GCA_030622395.1 Calditrichaceae bacterium | reverse complement strand
TCATTCTGTTATTTAATAGCATGCTCCTGATTATTCAGAAAACATTTTAATTTTCATAGTATGGAACCCCCGCAATATTATGGATAAAATTTTGAACGGATTCATAATAATCTTCTATTGAAATTTCAGCTTTTCCAAAATGTAGTCTATAATTGGGATCTTTTATAATACCGTTTTCAAAAACAAAAAAAGCTTCATCGTCTGTAGCGAGCCCTCTTAAAAGATATGTGCCAGTTAATTTAAAATTAACTACACACTCGCCCCATACAAGTATTAAATATTCAGAATTTATATTCATAGCGCCCTTAACAAAATTGCCTATTAATTTGATTTGTTTTGGTCCTTTAAAATTACCTTTAATATCTTTTATAAGATCACAGGTATAGAATGGACTAGTGTTTTCAATTTTGCCTGGTATGCCCCTTTGTTTATCAATAACTTTTATAACTAAAATGTATTTATTCTGAAAATGAAATTCCCATTCCCAATCTAAACGGCTGAATATTTTATTTCTAATATTATGAAAAAAAGCTCCAGGTTTAATTAATAATATCTCATCGAAATTAGAATGTATTTTTATAGAGTGTTTTTCCCGCTTACGTTGATCATCAAAGGGAGCATTTACTAAGGTCAAATAATTGAGTACATAATCCTGAGGAAAATATGTAAAGTTTAAAAAGATTCTTGCATATTCAATTAGTGTTTGATCGTCCATTTTTTTAAAGTATTGTCCTAAGGTGGAGTTTTTAAGCAAAACAGGATATTGGTTTTTATAAAAATCAGCATACAATGAATCTAATTTTACATACGCTTTAGGAAGCTTATTATCAATAGCCGCCTTTTTAAATATATTTCTATATTGTCGATTAATATTATTATTCGACTGACTTATACAAATTTGGATGGATAAAAATATAATTAAAAAAATAATAATACTTTTTAAAAAGATCTTGTGCATAATTATAACCTCATAAATGCAATTGAGACTAATGTATAATTTTAATTAGTTACCGTATTCTGAAGAGAGTTTACCATAAATCACACCCGGTTTTTAACTTTCTTCCCCAAAAAGCGCACGCCTAAAAAGATGACTGTAAATCCCGCTAACAATACAACCCAACCGTGCATGCCGTAGCCAACCGGCAGGTAGCCGAACACGATGCTTACGCCGGCGACCATCAGGGCGTAAGGCAATTGGGTGCGAACATGATCTATATGATCGGCGCCGGAAGCCATGGACGACATGATAGTGGTATCGGAAATAGGCGAACAGTGGTCTCCAAAAGTTGCCCCGGCTAAGATTGAAGCAATCGCGCTTAAAAAGATTTCATTCCTAACTGTCTCCGAAATGGACGGATCTACAGCCGGAAGCTGGTAGGCAAGCGGGATGATTATCGGCATTAAAATTGCCATTGTGCCCCATGAAGTGCCTGTGGCAAAGGCGATAACACCGGCAATCAAAAAAGAAAACAGCGGCAAAAGATGCGGCGAAAGCATCCCTTGAGTAACGGTAATAACATAATCGGCTGTTTGAATATCGGCGCAAATATTACCGATTGCCCAGGCAAGAGTAAGAATTAAAGCAGCCATAACCATTGCTTTCACGCCGCCGACCCAGGCAATAACCGCCTCGTTCAAATTTAAGATGCGCTGCCCGATTGCCAGAATAATAGCGGAAAAGCTGCCGATAAACGCCGCCCACATCAACACGGCAAAGGAATCCGCATTTCCGATCACTGCACTCACATAGCGGATGAAATCCATTTGCTGCTTTTGCTGTTCGGTTAGTATGGTATTTGCCGCCCCTGTGAACCACAGACCCAGCAGGGTGCTGAAAATAACAATCATCACCGGAATTAATGCATTATACCAACGCAAAGGCGCCTCTTTTTTTACAGATAATTCACTATTGTTTAAATCCGCTAACGGTACGGCGCCGTCGCGCAATACCCCCTTCTCATCAGCGGCTCGCTGCTCTGCACGGTGCATGGAAAAAAAATCACGCCCCCATAAGGCAATCGCCAATCCAAAAGCTAAGGCAAATAAAGGATAAAAATTATAAGGAATTGTTTTAAAAAAAGTGATGTAAGCGTTTTGATTTAAACCGATGGTCTGAAAAGATTCGTTAATTAAACTTAATTCATAACCGATCCAGGTGGAAATGATGGCAATGTTTGCCACAGGCGCGGCAGTCGAGTCAACCAGATAAGCCAGTTTTTCACGGCTGATTTTCAGCTTATCGGTCAGCGGGCGCATAGTATTGCCTACGATAAGGGTGTTGGCGTAATCGTCAAAAAATATTAAAACGCCCATAAGCCAGGTCGCAATCTGTCCCCGCCGGGCATTGCCGGCATATTTGGAAAGCTTCTGCACAATCCCCTGCGTGCCGCCGGATTTGGACATAACTCCCACCATTCCGCCCAGTGTTAAGCTGAAAATGAGGATAGCGATTCGCTCGCTGTCAGCCGGGGCTTTGCCGATATATTCCGTAAGGGCATATAAAAATCCGCTGAAGGGATTACCGCCATAAATAAAAGTCGCTCCCAGCCAGATACCGGCAAAAAGGGCGATTAACACCTGCCGCGACAGCAGCGCTAAAATTATAGCCGCCAGGGGAGGCAGGATACTTATCCAGCCGGGGATCACATTAACCCGTTCCGTAAATGTATTATTTGAATCGGTTATAATATAAGTTCCGGAC
>JAUXGF010000153.1 GCA_030622395.1 Calditrichaceae bacterium | reverse complement strand
GGGGCTTACGGAAACCGTTTTATCGGTGGTAATTTTAATTATTTTTATCTTTAGCGGTTACTCTAAGGAACTGCGCGATATTGTAAGCGGTTGGGCGGTAAATCCCTATTGGCGGCTGCTGGCTTTTATTGGAGTGCTCGGCGCGGCTTTTTCTCTAATCTCTTTCCCGCTTAGTTATATTTCAAAATTCTGGCTGGAACATCATTATAATTTATCCAATCAATCTTTTTTTGCCTGGCTGCTTGAGAAAGTTAAAGCCTTTGCACTTACTATTGTTTTATTTGTTCCCATTATAATTTTGTTTTATTATTTCCTCAGGAATTATCCGGAAAGCTGGTGGTTCTGGATGGCGAGTGCCTTATTTGTTTTTTCGGTTGTGATAGGAAGAATTGCGCCACAGGTTATTTTTCCGCTTTTTTATAAATTTGAGTTAATAAATGACGAAGATATAGTTAAGCGTATGAAAGACCTTGCCCAAAAAGGACGTTTTGCATTGAGTGGAGTTTATCGCTTTAATATGAGTAAAACAACAAAAAAAGCCAATGCCGCTTTTACCGGATTAGGAAAATCTAAACGGATTATTATCGGCGACACATTGCTGGATAAATTTTCAATTGATGAAATTGAAGCTGTTTTTGCTCATGAAGCGGGGCATTATGTTCATAAACACATACTAATAGGAATTATTACAGGAACGCTGTCCAGTTATATTACTCTTTACGCCGCTCATTTAATTTATCAATATTCAATTATAAAGATGGGGTATCAAAGCCCTGATGATTTAGCCGCCATACCGCTTTTTTCGATTATTCTCACCGTGATTTCATTTATAACCATGCCGGTTTTTAATGCGCTCAGCCGACGGCACGAGTACCAGGCAGACCGCTATGCGCTGCAAAACAGCTCCAATCCACAAGCGTTTATTACATCAATGCAAAAATTGAGTAAAACAAATTTAACTGATAAATCGCCGCATCCGTTGGTCGAATTTCTTTTTCACGCTCATCCATCAACGGAAAAACGCATTCAGGCGGCGAAGGTGGAGATTGAAGATTCCCCATAGGGGTCACTGCGTGAAAAGATTAAAGTTTTGTAATATCTAACTAACGGATGGAATATTGTAACGGAACGGGTTTGTGTTATTCCAAATATACACCCAAATAAATTCCCCACCCCGTCACTGACGGCGGGACAGGCATTAATCCATTAATCCTCTTTTAAAGATAAGGCGTCAAAATGGATAAAAACAATCAACCTAAAAAAAGTATTTTTAAGCGGCTTTTGAAGATAAGCGGTTGGACAGCGGCGGTTATATCGTTGTTAATTATCACGCTGGTTGTTTTGTATTGGCAGACTAATGTAGTGGCTGACGCAGTTCAGAAATATCTTAATCATGCCTTAAAAGATAAAGGGAAGATCAGCTATACATCGTTCAGCGGTAGTTTGTTAAACAGCATTAAAATTGAAAATCTCAATATTGAACTTGACAATCAGTTCAAATTGACCGGTAAGAATGTTGAATTGCGTTATAGTATTCTGCCGCTTATAGCCGGGCGCATTGAAATTTCACGCATATTTGCAGATCATATAAACATAGATATTACGGAAGAGAAAGATGCGCCAACCCGGGATGAAACCGCTGAGTTTAACCTGGACTCAACCCTGGCAGACTTGCAGCATTTCCAATATATGGACAGCATAATGCAAATGCTCCCCCGGGTTAATATAAGGAATATTGAATTATTTACCGGCAGGATCGTCTTTACCGGAAAAGAAACCACATTTGATAAAGTTTATATGAACCTGTCTGTAAATATGAGTGAAAAAGATTTTAAATTTAAACTGAATAAATTATCCGCTTATTGGCTGGAAAAAGATTTTACCTTAAAAAACATGCATTTTCAACTGATTGGCGGAAAGGATTATTTAACGCTAAATCAATTTCAAGTTTCAACTGATAATTCACGAATGTTTCTGATTGCCGACCTGCGCTTTAGAGATTCGTTACAGGTTATATTTGAGTCGGATGAATTTTATATCGATTTTAAAGATATATACAAACTCAGCCGGGCGCGCGAATTTGAAAGCGGTTTCTTAGAGGGAAAGTTCAGCATAACCGGAACCCCGTTAAATTTTGCCAGCCAGCTTAATCTTTCCGGAAAATGGAAAAAAAAGTTTCTGAATCAATTGGATTTTGACGCCGGCTATAATAGAGGCAGTGTTGACGTTAATCGTTTGATTGTTGATTCTAACGGCGGGCATGTTAAACTGAGCGGTCAATTTAGTCAAAATAATAAAGCCGCCGGAAGTATGTATTTTGAAAATATTAATTTGCAGCGTTTAACAGGCGCTCTTTTCCCTACGAATATTAATGGCGAACTCAAATTTAATGTAAAAGATTTTAATCAAAAACAACCGGTCGGAAACGGGAATTTATTTATTTATCAAACGCATATCGATTCCATAAACATCGATACTCTGTTGTTTGCCTTAGACGCCGCGCCGGGCGGATTTAACGTTATTCAGCCCTCTTTTCTAAAAATAGCTGATCGATCAAGGTTTGACTTAAAAGGCAATGTCAGCAGGGATAAAACGCTGGACTTGACTTTATCAACTACAAACAATGATTTAGGAGGTCTGCTGACCGTTTTTGGAATCGATAGTATGGACGGGATATTTAACGGGGAACTTCATGTTACAGGCAGCGCTGCCGATCCGGATATGTCGGGTAGCCTATGGCTGCCGTATTTTAAATATGATATAGTGCGCTTAGATTCCATATCATTAGAAATGCAGACCCGAAAGATATTTTCACAGCGTAAGGGACAGGCTTCTTTTCAGATTAAATGCGGACAGGTTAGCGATATTCCGCTGAATAACGTATGGATAAAAGCTGAGATTGACAGCAATTTGATTGATGTTTCCGAGATAAACTTTAGAAGCGAAAACAACTATCTTGACGCCGCTTTGAATGTCGAAATCCAATCCGATATAATTGATTTAACTTTTACGCAGTTTAGAGGCGAATATGAAAAGTATTGGATAGAAAATGACGGTGAAATCAAAATTTTAATTGATTCGGCAGGCGTTAGTTTAGAAGAGTTTCGTTTCAAAGGACCTAAGTCGTCCGCTTTGGATGTTGCCGGATTTTGGGATAATGCCGCTGAGGATTTACAAGTTTATATGACCTTGCATAAAGTGGAAATCGAACCATTTGAACAATTCTGGAAAAAGGAATTCAAATTATCCGGAGCCGTTAACGGCACTGCGGAATTAATCTCACCGCTTCACGATCCAAATTTGGAAATAGACCTGAAAGTTAATGATCTTGTTTACAATGGCGTTGAGTTGGGCGATGTAATAAGTAAATATCAATATAACAAGGGCATTTTTTATGTAAATGAATTTGGTCTGCAAAAAGGAAACACGCATTTCAGCGCCGGGGGCGATTTAGCATTTTCGCTTGGGGAAAAAGGAAAACGAAGTTTTGATATTTTAGAGGGAACCAAAGCAAACGTGAAAATCAACTGGGAAAATATATCCTTAAGCGATTTTGCGCCTTTCTTTAAAAACAGCAAAAACATGAAGGGTCTTTTGTCGGGTTATTTGGAGGTCAGCGGCAGCGTGAACAAGCCTTTCCTGCGGCAGCATTTAAGCGTTGACCGGTTTGAATATGACCGTTTTAAGGTCGACTCTCTTAGAATGTATTCGCAGTATAACAGTGGATATATCATTCTTGACAGCTTATCGGCGATACTTAATGACACTCAATTTGATTTAAGGGGCTGGCAGAAATATGATTTAACTTTAACGGATATAGATACAAATTTTTTAGATAAACCATTTAAATTGTTTCTGCACAGCAAGGATAATGAAATTAGCGTTATCAGCTTAATAAATGAACAATTGGAAACGATCAAAGGCGATTATGAAATTGAATTATATATTGACGGAACTCCGGAGAAGCCGGCTGTTAGTAAGGGATTTATAAATTTAAAAGACGGTGAAATTCTTCTTTCACGAGTCAGAGATCCAATTACGGACGTTCAATTTGACGCTGTTATTGTTGATTCGGTAATGACAATCAATAATTTTTCCGGCTATTCAATCAAAGAAAAAGATTTGTTGGAAAAAGGATGGCATTTTTTAAAAGCCGTTATCCCATGGTCGGGCAGAAAGGTGAACGAAGGGCATGTTGAAGTTCAGGGAACAATCGGCATGGCTGATATTTTGCGTCCTAAAATGGATTTGAATATTACAATGGATGAGTTATTTATTGATTACTTTATCGAGAATACGAGTCTGCTTTTAACTTCCGAGTCTTTAACAATAAGCGGCAGGGATACCTTGTTCATTGACGGCGGTATTTACATTCCCCAGGGAACTTATGAAGTTGATTTAGCTCAAATGGAAAAAAATATCTATCTTGCTTCCACTGCGGTTAAAAAGAGTCCGCCTTATATAGCGATGAATTTGAATATTCAAATTCCGGGAAATTTTGTAATAACCAGTTCGCCTCTTGATTTAACTAATAATTTTAAGATTGTAATATCGGGCGATTTACAGATTATCATGGAAGCGGGCTCGGATGAAACTCAGATATCGGGTCGTTTGGAAGTTCCCGCCGGAAAGTATAGTTCGTGGAATCAAAATTTTGAGGTACAATCGGGAACTATAGATTTTACTAATCCTAAAGTATTAAATCCGGATATTAATATTGTGGCGACAAAAAAAGTCGGCGATAGAATATTTGAACTTTTGATAATTAGAAATTTAGAAAATTCATCACAGGGGATTAAGGTAACAGATTTAAATGGTAATGAATTGGATATGTCCTTTCAGGATAAAATTGCTATGTTAACTTTGGGCGCTGATCTGGGTCAGTTTGCTTCAAACGCCGATTCTACTTTTCGAAGCCTGGGCGAGGATATGGCTACTACATCTATTTTAACCGCTGTGGAGCGCGGCGCCGAAAAATTTACCGGTTTAGATAAAGTTGAAATCAGCTCCAGTGATAAGATTTTAGATTTGGAAAAATATAAATTGAATAATGGATTAAAAGACGCTTCAATCGCTTTTGGTAAATATTTAACCAGCGATCTTTATATCGAATACCGCACCCAGTTTGGCAGCGGCATTCCGGCTCCAAAGTTAAGCTGGGACGCCGGTAATCGAATAGGACTGCAATATCGGGTTAACCGCCACTGGACATTAGACAGTAATTATGAAAAGACATTGCAGGGAAATGATAAAATCCAGATTGGAATAAATTGGGAATATACATTTTAAGTAGTAGTTCAGCCACTAAGTCACTAAGACACAAAGAAAGAATAAAAATAACCTGTAAGAGAAGAAACAAGTTCCGAAGGATCCTTTTCTTGTATCAGAGTTAAACGAAGCGGTCTCTGATACGAGGTTTTTAAATACTTAGAGTCTTGGTGCCTTTTCCCAAAGGGATCCCTGTGGGAGTGGCTACTTTCATTGTTTATTGCGTTCGACAGAACATGATAGTTAATATAAAAGAGATACAAACAATATTTTTACTATGAAAAAAACAATTCTAATAATAAGTTCAATATTATTTATAACTCCAATTTACACCTATTCTGCGGAAAAGAAGATCAGTGCAATCAATATAATTAATGTTAAACATTTCAACACAGATGATTTATTGGATATCATCCATTCCCAGAAGAAGAAAACTTATGAGCCGAGGTTTGTTAAATTAGATAAAATTCTATTAAGCAATTTCTATCGAAAAAAAGGATTTTTGGATATAGCGGTTGAAGACAGCGTAATATTTTCCAGGGACCGCCGGAAGGTTGAAATAACATACATTATTAATGAGGGGCAGCGTTATTATTATGCAGGCGTTCGTTTTCGAGGGATAAAGGAAATACACGGCGCTGCGTTAACAAAACAATTTAATGGTATTTCACTAAGCTCCCCATTTGATGAAAGCTTAATTAATGAATCTGTCCAAAAAGTTGAGAATGTATATTATAATTCCGGTAAGCCCTTTGTTGAAATGGATGTAGATTATTTATATGAGCAGGATTCATTAATATATGTGCTGCTTAGTATTAAAGAAAATAAAACTGTTTATATTAAAGATATTAAATATCTGGGTAGAAAAGATGTGCAGAAATTTTTAATACGCCGTGAATTGGAATTTAAAAAAGGGGATAAATATAACCGCGAGGCGCTTGATCTTTCCCAGAAAAATATCTATAGCGCCGGTTTATTTAAATATGTGCGTTTTGAAATCGAACCGATTGAGAATGAACCCGATCAGGTTGTTTTAAAGATTTTTGTTCAGGAAAAAAATCCCCGCTGGATTGGCGTGCGTTTTGGCATCGCTTATGAGCAGGAAGAATATTATGGAAATAAATTTGAATTTACCTTGCAGGGAGGCCACCGGAATCTCTTTGGCACGGCGCGAAGTATAAGTCTGCATCTTACGCCTTCCTTAATCTATGATTTTAACGAGAATAAACTGCACAATCCTAATAACAAAGCCTCGCTGATGTTTGTTGAACCGTGGATCGGTTATACGCGGACGCCCGGCATTTTTCAGATTGCTTATCAACAGTATCGCCCTCTGAACAGCGGTCATTTTGATTTATGGTACACTTCTTTTGGCGTTCGTCATAATTTTAAAAAGTATATTGATTTAAGCGGCGCTATTTCTGCAAAACTTGTTGATAATCTTTCCGACGTTGAGATCGACAGCACAATTATAAGCCAATCGGAAGCGGATAAAAGTCAGGTGTATTCTATTACATTTTATGGAAAACGCGATAAGCGGAAAAATGTTTTTAATCCTGCGAACAGTTCTTACGCCGATTTACGCCTCGCTTTTTCTTTTAGTTATG
>JAUXGF010000423.1 GCA_030622395.1 Calditrichaceae bacterium | reverse complement strand
GAGTGTTTTCGTGGCATTCTACTTTCATATAAACACTCATGGGCTTTCACCCTCAACAAACAATGAAAGTAGCCACTAAGGCACTAAGGCTCTAAGTATTTAAAAATTAATTATTTCTTCGTGTCTTTGCTTGCATCCCGATTAATCGGGGGTGTCTTCGTTGCATTTTCTACTTTCAGATAAAATATTCATATTGTATGAACGAAAAGTCCCTTTAGGTAATTATTTTTCCAATTCCTTTTTTAAAAATTGTCCAGTATAAGATTTTATTATTTTAGAAATTTTTTCCGGCGTTCCCTCGGCAATAATAGTCCCTCCGCTGTCGCCGCCTTCCGGACCTATATCAATAATCCAATCCGCCGTTTTGATTACGTCTAAATTATGTTCAATGACGATAACTGTATTCCCTTTATCTACCAATCGATTCAGGACATTAAGCAGCATATTAATATCCTCAAAATGAAGGCCCGTTGTCGGTTCGTCAAGAATATATAGAGTATTACCTGTGCCGATCTTTGAAAGTTCTGAAGATAATTTTACGCGCTGCGCCTCGCCTCCGGAAAGCGTTGTCGCTGGCTGTCCCAAACGAATGTACCCCAATCCAACGTCGGCAAGAGTTTTTAGGCGGCGGTAAACCGGCGGGATATTGGCTAAAAATTCCAATGCTTGGTCAACGGTCATATCTAGTATATCGGCGATTGATTTGCCTTTATACCTGATCTGCATGGTTTCACGATTATAACGCTTCCCTTTACAAACCTCGCATTGAACATAAACATCAGGCAAAAAATGCATTTCAATTTTTTTAACGCCGTCGCCTTCGCAGCTTTCGCAGCGCCCTCCTTTTACATTAAAGCTAAATCGCCCCGGTTTATAACCTCTGATTTTTGCCTCAGGCAATTGACTAAACAAATCACGGAGCGGGGTAAAAAGTCCTGTATATGTGGCGGGATTTGAACGGGGCGTCCGACCGATAGGGGATTGATCAAGGTCGATTACTTTATCAATATTAGATTTACCCTTTATCTCTTTATACGGCAAAGGCTGTTTTTTAGCAGAGTAAAAATAACGGGAAAGAGCGGTAAATAATGTTTCGTTGACTAATGTACTCTTACCGGAACCGGAGACGCCGGTTACACAGATAAACTTACCCAATGGAAATCCCACATTAATATTTTTAAGGTTGTTTCCCCGGGCGCCAATAATTTTAATCGCCTTTCCATTACCATTTCTGCGGATTTGCGGCGTCGGAATTTTAAGTTTGCCCGCAAGATACAAACCTGTTAAACTTTTTTTGTTCTGAGCAATCTTAGCCGCAGAACCTGTCGCCACTACCTCCCCGCCATGTCTGCCGGCGCGCGGGCCAAGATCGATTACAAAATCTGAAGATTCTATTGTTTCCCTGTCATGCTCGACTACCAAAACAGTATTGCCTAAATCTCGTAAATGCCGCAGAGTATGGATAAGTTTTTTATTATCTCTTTGGTGCAGCCCGATACTTGGTTCATCTAAAATATACAAAACGCCGACCAGTTGCGAACCAATCTGTGTGGCTAAACGGATACGCTGCGCCTCGCCTCCGGAAAGTGTGCCTGCTGCGCGGTTAAGAGTTAAATATTCCAATCCCACGTTAATTAAAAAACTAAGCCTTTGTTTTACCTCTTTCAAAATTTGCCGGGCAATTTGTTCTTCCTGCCTGTTCAATTGTAAATGTTCAATAAAATACAGCGCTTCTTTAATGGACATTTCCGTTAATTCGTGGATATTTTTTTTATTAATCGTAACCGCCAGCGCTTCTTTTTTAAGCCGGGCGCCGCCGCAGTCACTGCAGGTTAGGTTATTCATATAACCTTCAATCCACCTGCGTACATTTTGTGAGTTGGTTTGCTTATAACGCCGCAGCAGGTTGTTAACAATGCCTTCGTATTGACTGTACCATTCAATGTATGCATTCTTCCGATTGTATATAAATTTTACTTTTTCCCCATCCATTCCATACAAAACAATCTTCTGAATTTCTTGCGGCAGCTTTGACCAGGGCGTATCTAAATTAAAATCAAACTGGCGTGACAAACTGGCGATCATCTCATAGAGCCAGCCTTCTGTACGTCCGCTTAAAACCCGAATCGCCCCTTGATTAATTGAAAGTGATTCGTCGGGAATAATTAACGATGGATCAATTTCCGTTAAAACGCCCAGACCGTCGCATTTAGGACAGGCGCCGTAAGGACTGTTAAAAGAAAAAGTACGCGGCTGCGGTTCTTCAAACGAAAGGCTGCAATGCGGGCAGGCAAATTGTTCGCTGAAAAGCACGTCTTCGCCTGTATCGGTTTTATTTATGTAGATCAATCCCGTGGCTTGCTTTAAAGCCAATTCAATAGATTCGGTTAAACGCTTTTGGATTTCCGGCTCAACGACTAATCTATCAATTACCAGTTCCAAATCATGTTTTTTATTTTTTTCCGGATTGATTTCATCATCAAGCGAATAAACTTTACCATCCATACGCACGCGTACAAATCCATCTTTACGGAACTGGTTAAACACTTCCTTATATTCGCCCTTCCTGCCGCGTACAACAGGAGCCAATACCTGTATGCGCGTTCCTTTTTCCCATCGAAGAATTGTATCTACAATTTGCTGCACTGTTTGTTTTTCCACAGTTCTGCCGCATTTATAACAGTGCGGTTTCCCGATGCGGGCAAAAAGCAGTCTAAAATAATCATAAATTTCGGTTGCTGTCCCGACTGTAGAGCGGGGATTGCGGCTGGTTGATTTTTGTTCAATTGATATGGCAGGCGAAAGTCCGTCAATATAATCTACGTCCGGTTTTTCCATTAATCCCAAAAATTGACGGGCATAAGCGTTTAAGGATTCTACATAACGGCGCTGTCCTTCGGCGTAAATTGTGTCAAAAGCCAGGCTGGATTTCCCCGATCCGGAAAGACCTGTAATTACAACAAACTTATCTCTGGGAATTTCAACGTCAATATTTTTTAGATTATGTTCGCGGGCGCCCTTTACCAGAATAACATTTTTCTTAGCCATTGATTCCTTATCTTTAAATTTACAAAAGCGTGATATTGCAAAATATTAAATATCTGTAATTCTTCACCACTATTCCACCATTCCATTCTTCCCATTACTCCATTACTCCAGTAGGCTCAGTTGCAAATTTAGGGGGGCAGCTTTAATACCTCCTGAAGTTACTAATTTAATTGTTTTTCTATTCCATCCTTATTTTTAGATAATTTAATAAGGTTTTTGATT
>JAUXGF010000314.1 GCA_030622395.1 Calditrichaceae bacterium | reverse complement strand
TTAAATCTGAATAGGACGTTTTAATATTAATACTTCTTTTTCTTGATAATGAAACCTAACGTATAAAAGATTAAAGCGAATGATAATCCCGACTAAGCAGGCTGTTGCAGATTAAAATTTTAACCGCATATTACACAAATATACACGAAAAAACTTATTAAATATTCGAATAACCAATTCTCAGCTCTTTAAATTCAGTGTAGATCGCTGTTAATCACGGCACAGCCGTCCCCGTGGGAGTGGCTAATATGAGCAACACCCTGTTAATCGGGACGGGGTCTCTAATACAAAGTGACGCTTCGATATTCTTTACAAAGAATTTTATGTACATACCTATAACTAAAGTATTACTAATTCATTATTTTATATTTGTATTCGATCTAATTATAGACTATATTTTGGTCTAAAAGAAAGAGGTGATTTATGAAATATAGTCAGGCGATAAAGCCCATCAGTTATTTAAAAGCCCATGCCTCGGAAATCATTCGAGAAATTTCTGCAAACGAAGACACTATGATCATTACTCATAATGGTGAAGCAAAAGTTATAGTCCAGGATATACGGGTCTATGAGCAAACTCAAGAAAGCTTGGCAATGTTGAAAATTTTAGCCCAAAGCTCTACAAATATTAAGAAAGGAAAATATAAGCCTGCCGCTAAAGCTTTTACAGATCTGAAGAAAAGAATTGAGGAAACACATAAAGATGAAATATAATATATTTCTGATTTCTGATGCTGAAGAAGATATTTTTGAAATCTATAATTATGTAGTAATTCATGATTCTCCCGGTAAAGCCGAAAAACTTTTTGATAAGCTTAAAGATACTTGCCTAAGTTTAGATAAATTTCCGGAACGTGGACACATTCCCCCGGAGTTAGATCGAGTTAATGTTTTTGATTTTTTAGAGGTTCACTTCAAACCGTATCGTATTATCTATCAAATTCGTGGAAAAGAAGTATACATCCATTGTGTTTTAGATGGAAGAAGGGAATTGCAGGAATTACTACAACGCCGGTTATTGCGTTAAATAAAAAAATAAAACAAAAATTAATTTCTTGGCTCTATGTCGATTTATGTGGATAGTTTAAGAGCGCCTCAGCCATTTGGGATTTTGGAACGAATTGATTGTGTCAATTCAGCATTGACACTCTAAAAACGCAGTTTCTCTCATTTCACTCGGCCTTACTTGTAACAACTATTTTTAGTTGCTTTTCTAAAATATGTTGCTAAATTTATATGTGACTATTCATCGAGATAAAGAAACTATCGGAGATCAACTATGAATTTACAAGATATTCTATCTGATATTCACGCACTCGAAGAAAAGCTTTTAATCTTTGAGCGTAAATACGGTATCCGTTCAGAAATTTTTTATGCTTCTTATATTAGCGGTGAAGAGCCTGAAAATGATAATTGGTTATTGGACTTTAGTGAGTGGGCAAGCGTATATAAAACTTGGCTTACACGTCAAGCCGATTATCGTAATGAAATCCAAAAAGTACAGAAAAAAAGATCCAGTATATCGGGATTAATTCGGGAAGCCTTGTGAACAATCCATTACGAACCTCAGAAGATTACGAATTATTTCTATATACAATTGTAGAGAAATTCCCATCAGTACGTCAATCGACTTTAAATTTTATACGAAAAGGAACATCTCTTGCAAGAGTTTCAGAGGAATTATCATTTGAACATGAAATACGTTTAGTTGTTCGAGAGAGAATTCTATACGATCGTTTACCTGCTATCATAGATTGGTACGGGTACGAAGTTTGGCAATCAGACAAGAAGTTATTCTGGTATGACTCACAACCACATCCCAATGATCCAAATCTACAAAGTACTCATCCTCATCATAAACATATTCCACCAGATATCAAACATAACCGTATTCCAGCATCAGAGATGAGTTTTACACGACCAAATATAACTCGACTTATTCATGAAATTGAAACATTGATCAGAACAAAAATGGAAAAAAATTAAATTTAATCATTCTTTATTTCGATTAATTCTAAAAATAAAATACTACAAAATTTAACATTTATTTAATTAACTGTTCTTAAATAAGTTAGTGCAAGCGCCTACTTGCAAATACCGCTGCTTAGACATATCGACAATCCCGATTTTTTCCCGGGATCGATGTTGCACCCTAAGCGCCTATTACCCTCCTGATTTCCAATCTTAATAAAGCAAATATCCCTTTGCTGTTTTTGTAAATGATTCAATTTGCTTTTTTTGCCACTTTCTATTTCTCCGCAATTCCTTTGCCATAATTTTAGCCGTTGCAGGCGCAGACTCTATGCTGGCTTTGGCGTCTAAAATAAGCGCCCGGGTTCTACGCGCCAAAACATCTTCCACTGTGCAAGCCATTTCATGCCGAACCGCCCAGGTAATTTCCGCAAAAGTATAAGGCAGATTGGGATGAATGGGTTGTTTTAATTCAGGCTTATCTTCAATCATTTTTTGTAAAGCAAAGGAATCTGATCCATACGAAGGATATGAATTAATTGTATTAACGTTTTTGATCCAGCCGTGAATCCTTAAATTCTTTGTAGGACAAGCTCTTTCATCAAGTCCGGCGATTATTGCAGCCTGATTAATTGTATCTTCAGCCATCCTGCGGTAAGTAGTCCATTTCCCGCCTGTTATGCTTATTAAACCCGATGGAGAAATAATTAAAGAATGATCGCGGGAAAGCTCCGCTGTATTTTCACTTTCCATTGATTTAACTAAAGGTCGTATTCCGGCAAAAACGCTGAGTACGTCGCTTGCCGTGGGATCTTTGGTTAAATAACGGGCGGCGTGAGTTAAGAGAAAATCTATTTCTTCATCAAGCGGATGAGGTTCGAGTGAAATTTCTTTAATTGGAGTATCGGTAGTGCCGACGATAATCCGGTCGCGCCAGGGAACGGCAAATAAAACCCGCCCGTCATCTGTGTGGGGAACCATAATAGCGCTCTGCCCCGGCAGAAAAGATTTATCTAATATTAAATGAACGCCCTGACTGGGAGCTATTATTTCATTGCAATCCGGATCGTCTATATGTCTCACTGAATCAGTAAAAACGCCCGTGGCATTAATTACTGCACGTGCATTGATTTTATATTCTTCAGCGCTTTCCATATCTTTAGCAATAACGCCGCAACAGAAATTATTCGACTTTAATAAATCAGTTACTTTCATATAGTTAATCACTAACGCCCCCTGGTCAACGGCGGTTTGAGCCAGGTTAACAGCCAGCCGGGCGTCGTCGAATTGACCGTCGTAGTAGATAACCCCGCCGCATAAGCCTGCCGGCTCTAAGGTTGGAATATGTTCCAAAACTTCTTCTTTTGATAACCATTTCGATGGCCCTAAACCCAACTTCCCGGCAAGCATATCGTATAATTTCATTCCTATTCCATAAAAGGGACCTTCCCACCATTCATAATTAGGAACAATAAAAGATTGATTATGGACCAAATGAGGAGCGTTTTTGATTAATAATCCACGTTCATGAAGGGCTTCAAGCACCAGTGAGATATTTCCCTGCTGGAGATAACGAACCCCGCCGTGAATTAGTTTAGTGCTGCGGCTTGAAGTGCCCTGCGCAAAATCACCCTGTTCCAAAAGTAATGCGCTGTAACCCCGCGCCGCAGCCTCAACGGCAGATCCAAGCCCGGTAGCGCCGCCGCCGATGATTATAAAATCCCATAAAGATTCATGCGACTTTAATTGTTCGATCATGGTATCACGATTCATAAGATACGTTCCAAAGTTAATAATTTTATACAAGAAATATTTTTCCGAATTTCATCCAGGAATTCCTGCGGGACAAGATTGGAACAATGGAGTGTTGAAGTAGTGTATTGGTTAAAATTGGAATAATGCTCCGCGGCGAGGCGGCGCGGGAAAAGAATGTATTATCAGCAATAGGGATAAATTACAGCCATTTAACCATTAAATAATCCATTATACTTTTCCGCAGCAGTTTTTATATTTTTTACCGCTTCCGCAAGGACAGGGATCATTCCTGCCCACTTTATTTAAATCCATAAATTTGGGGTTTTTATCTCTTTTTTTATCTTCTTCTTCGTAATAATTTTCATCTTCATCAAAAAAGTCGTCCTCATATTCTTCATCATCATAATAGTCATCATCTTCTTTTTTATTTAAATAGAGCAAAGTCAAAAAAGTAAATATAAGGAAGACAAACATAAATGCAGATCCTATGCAAAGAAGCGAAGATTGAAATAGGGTCAATTTAAAAACTAAAGAAAATAAATATCCCAAAGATATAACGATTGCAGTGGAAATAATTATAAACAGTAATACTATTATAATTACGCCAACTTTGTAGAAAAAAGATTTTAAAAATTCCATCTGCATAAATTCCTGTTTAAAGATAGATTAAAAAATCCATTAAATTAAAAGATAATAAATCGTATA
>JAUXGF010000183.1 GCA_030622395.1 Calditrichaceae bacterium | reverse complement strand
TTGTTTTAGGTCTCTGTTTTTTATTCTATTAATTAACTTAGCGTCAAGTTCAAAAACTTCGGCAATCTTTAAAGCAAAATCATAGCGGCTGTAACTATCCGGACTGGATAAATGAAACAAACCATAATTTTGCAATTTTAAAAGACGGAATATTCCTTCGCTTACATCATGCACATAAGTTGGATTGCCGACTTGATCGCTTACAACATTAATTTTATTTTTCTTATTAAGTTGATCAATAACCCAGGTTACAAAATTCCGGCGCACTCTGTTTCCCGTACCGTACAATACCTGGCTGCGGATAATCAAATATTCCAAGTTGCTTGTTTTAATAATATTTTCTGCAGCCGTTTTACTACGGGCATAATTTCCATGCGGATTGGGTTTGTCAATTTCTTTATAAGGAGCGTTCATACCGTCAAAAACATAATCTGTAGATATTTGAACAAAAATCGGTTTTACCGACTCGCACCCCTCTATGACATTTTCTACCGCCTTTACATTGGTATCCCAGCATAGTTCTCTTTCAAGCTCACTGCGGTCGACGTCCGTGAAAGCAGCGGTGTTAATTATAACATCAGGTTTAACTTTATTAAGTATCTCTTTAACCTGGACTCTAACTGTTAAATCAATTTTTTGATAGGTAATATCCAAATCAATTAGATAATTTTCTTCTTCAAGCGAAACGGCAAATATTTTATAATCATTAATAAACCTTTTTACAAGGCTTTGCCCAAGCAAGCCGTTAGAACCTAAAATAAGCGCTTTTTTCATTTATTTTCCTCTAAATATTTATTATACATCTGCCGCAGGACTTTCGGATTGGGCAGCCCTCTAAACGTCCCCATAAGCGCCGCAACTTGATTTGCATGCGCGGCGGCAAAACGTATATCTTTTTTATTAAAATATTCACTCAAAAAACCCGCCATAAAAGCGTCGCCGCATCCTGTCGGGTCGACAACCTTTAATGCCGGCGGCGGATAAACCACTGTTTTTTGAACTTGTCGTCCTTCTTTAAAGTAAGTAACGCTGCCCTGTGAAGCTCTGGTTAAATTAACTATTTTGCCCTCTTTAAAACAATAGTCCCGATAAAAACTTTCCGGGCCTCTTCCTTTATTATTATTTATAATATTAAACTCACATTCATTCAACTGTAGAATGTCGCAATTTCCAATCCATTTGTCAAGCTGATCAACTACGCGATAATAGCGGGTTCCATCCGGATTACACCCCAGTGTTAAGCTGTGAATATCAAGGTAGATCAACCCTGAATAATTTTTTCTTAACTTGATGAAATCATTCAGATCCAAATCCCAGCCCGAAATCATATTAACTACAACCACATCCGCATCCAAAAACGGCTGTATATTTTCAAATGACAAAGGAGGGAGCGGAAACAAAGACCGTTCAAGACGTTCATCCGGACTGGTATAGGTTATTTCCACAGTATTATTTTTTTGTGCGCATCTCTTCAGACCGTCTAAAACAATTCTTTTATCATCTTTTAAAAGATCAATTATTTCAGGATAAATATCTTCCCCGACGTAACTAACCGGGATAATACAATCGTCTTCATTAAAAAAAGCGCTCGCCGCATTAAGAGTATATAACAATCCGCCAAAGCTTTTAGATTGGCTTCCATTAAAATGTTTTATAATATCTTTTACAATTGTTCCGATTAAAACAATTTTCATTTGCCTAAAGGGTTTAATTTAACTCATCCCCCGGCCCCTTCTCTTTTCAAAAGAAGGGGGGAGTGAACCAATCCTGACTATTCGGGAAAATTTTTGTGTTTTTTCTTATCCCTAAGCCTTCCCTAATACAATAGGGAAGGGAAAAGATTTGATCCAAGTCCCCCTCTATTTCTTAAAGAGAGGGGGACTTTCCCACGCCGCCGCAGAAAGCTGAACGCTGATTGCTGATAGCTGATAGCTGAACGCTGAATGCTGAATGCTGAATGCTTTCATACAACCTTATAAACCAACTCAACAACATTCTCCTGCCTCATAACTTTTTCAAAGATAAAGTAAATGCAATCCGCTAAAGATTTATTATCAAACGGCAACTCAATAAAAACCCCGTCGCTTTTTTTAGCGGCGGCAATTGCGCCGCATTGAAATAACGCTTTTTTTTGATCTATATTAAAACCGGGATAATTAAATGAAATCACCAATAAATCCTTTTCAGGAGATTTACTAACCAGTAAACGCTGCATCCGGTTATTTGATGGACAAACCTCAAACCAGTAAATTTCTTTTGACTTAATTTTTTCCGCCAGCGAGGCTAAATATGTTTGATTAAACTTCCTTGCCTCTACCCAGCCATTCTTTTTAATTTGAGCGTTAAGCGCCGCCGCCTTTTTCTTTTGAATCCATAAACGTATCAGATAGAACACAACAAATAACAGTGTGAATGCGGCAACATAAAAAATTGCCTGAAAAAATGGATTCACTTTGTAACCTTACTTATTTGCAGGAAATAATTTTTATATATATTTGTAATAACACAAACACACGCGCTTCAACCGCTCCGGCTTTTTCTGCCGGGTTAATCCGTTGTTAGAATTTTTTCGTGACACGGTCTATCCAGTAATCCGGTCGCCTATGACAATGTGCAATCGCAATAATATAGATGTAATCCTCTTCAATTGAATAGAGTATCTTTAAGGGAATTTGTGAAGGAGGCACCTTCTAACATCGTTTTTTTCTTTGGTCCAAGCATCCGGATATTTACGAATTCTGCGGATTCCTCGCTTGACCTCCACTCTAAATCGTGCGCCCAAACCCGGCGCCTCAAGTTCGTAATACTCTGATGCATCGTCCAACTCCAGTTGGGCAAGTTTATCAAAAATAATTTTCACTTTTATAGTTCTTCTCCAAAAACGTCCTTAAATGAGACTCCTCGTGTTTTCCCCTCCCGATGCGCTCTTAATCTTTTCTCAGCCTCGTCGGCCCAGATCGCATCAATCTCCTTATTTGGCTCATCAAGGCTGCGAACAAGTTCATCGATCAACAAGAATCGATCTTGCGGTTTTAAAACCAATGCCTTTTTAAGCAAGGATTCACCGGTTTCCATGATTCTTTCCTTTCTATGTATAAAGAATTATTTCAAGGTAAAATCCAATCTGAAAATTCTACCAGTGTGAATGAGGCAACATAAAAAATTGCCTGAAAAAATGGATTCACTTTTAATTTATATCTTTCACAATTTTAAATGTGTTGGCAATTACTTCTAATTGGTCTAAATAGGGTTTTTTATTTTCAGTCGTCGCCATTACGGCAATATCGACAAAATAAATAGATGAATCCTGCTTGTTATGGACTATGTAAGTCCTGAACGGACCGCCTACCAATAAAGAATCATTGCGCCATAAGCCGATAATTTTTTTTGCACTCTGCCCGTTAAATTCCGTTTCGGTCAAATAGCTTTCTTCCTCAACAACGCAATCGCCCTGATAATACTCACCCAATATTTTATTGCGAATCTGAAAGATTGAATCCGCTTCAAGTGCGGCGCTTCCGCCGGGTACTTTCCATACTGAAAGCCAGCGGTCGGGGTCTAATCTGCGCAGCCAAACGTAATCTTTTTCCACATCCTGAATTGCGATAAAATAATCATGCTGCACTCTTACCTTCCAGCCAAAATTTTCAGCCAGATAGGTTTCTGTATCTTCCCGCTCTCCTTTATAAAACATTGTATGTTCCAGCCGCGCATAATATTTTTTGCTGAATGTGTTAAATATTTCACTTTTTAACATATTAAAATTATCTTTAAATGCAGCGCAGTCTTTGGCAAACATGATCAATCCAATCTGCATACGGGCAAACATATCGTCTTTAAATAAGTAAAAATATTTATTTTCCCGCGCGCTGCTTTTAAACTCTTCGGGCAAAACTTTCTTTAAATAATTACTTGCTCCGCCATTACCGTCTTCCGTGCCGATGATAAAAACATTCATTCTTTCTTTAAATTCATTTAATTTTTTAAACGGCGTCCAGGTAATATAAAAACTCTTTTCCGTATGCGGAGTATATACAATGGATTCGAATGTCTGTTCGATATCGTCTTTTAAATCCAGCCACACAAGCGAGTCCGCCACCACAAATATGCGATATTGATAGCCCACGGTGGTTGTTTTGTAATCACAGCCGTTAAAAGTTATTATTACACTTAGCAGGAAAGAAAAAAACAGAAGTTTGTTATAATGATGTTTCAATGGTTTCAAGCTCCTTAATTTTTATTTTACGTTTTTGAACTACAAATAAAAAAGCCCCGATTAACGACAGGAACATGGGGAGCAATAAATTCATAAAAGCAAGCGAAATAGCCGCGGCGCTGGAAATACCGATTCTGCCTAAAAGCTCCTTATAGCCAAATTCCCGAAAACCAACCCCGTTTATAGAAGGCAGCATAGTTAAAACAAAAGTTACAGGGACAACCATAAACAAATAACTTAGTTCAATATCCATCGAAAAGGCGCGGGCAAGATAAAAATTCATTAATACAATCGATATTTGCGAGGATATGGAAAACAAAAACACATAACCTAATATCCGCCTTCTTTTTTTAAAAAAGTGGATTGCTTCAAAGAGTTTGTTAAATTTTTCTCCTATATTAAAGATAGTGAATCTATCAAATAAATGAAGCAAAAATTTAAACGGACGGTTTCTTGTCATTAAAAAAAAGAATGAAACAATAAACAAAAATAAAGCGATCGAAAAATAAAGCAGCCGGGAGCTGTGGAACTGCTGTGATATAAAAAACAGGGCGAAAATCGCTAAAAACATTGTAGCGGCTACGCCCATCATGCGCTCGATAATAACGCTGGCAAATCCTACAGTTCTATCGTTTAGGTTCTCCACAACTTTATAAATACGAACCACATCGCCGCCGATACTGGAAGGCAGAAAATTATTAAAAAACAGACCTATTAAGTAATAGCCGTACAACGTGCCGATTTTCACATCAACCCGGTAACCTCTAAGCAGCGCCTGCCATCTAAACGCCATCAGCAATACCGCCAGCAGCTCAAAAGCAAACGCAATCAACAGAAAAACAATTCCGTCAGAAGTGCTGATATTGCCGAAAACTTCTAAAATCTTTTTTGGTTCGGCATTATAGACAAGATAAGCTAAAAGCCCTAAAGATATCAGGGCTTTTAATGTGAATTTAAGATAACGCATTTCAATTAGTTTTCATTTTCACTCTTAATTGACTCTAATATCTTCCTGGCATTTTTATCGTTGGGATAAGAAACTAACCACTCTTCCAATGGTTTAACAGCTTTTTCTCTATTGCCCGACAAATTATAAGCGTTTATTAAAAGCCCTAAAGATTTCGCATCCCTGGGATTAGATTGATACGCTTCTTCAAGAATTTTCGCCGCTGATTTAAAATCTCTTAACCGAAGAAGATGCTCGCCTAAAAGTTGTAAATCCTTTTCCGTTTTAACGTTTGCAAAAATCGTATCTATATAGGATGAATCCGTTACAACATAAAAAGCGTCTTTAATCATACTTAGGTATTTACTTTTCCATGGAATTACATCGGGACGGATATTTTTATCCATCATCTTTAAAATTTCCTTAAGACTTTCATTATCATTCTGGCGCACATAGTATTCTGCAAGTTGAATATACGCTGATCGGTAGTTTTGCAGTAAAGCTAAGATATTCCCGTTATAATACACATCTGGATCATCCAACCCGCGGTATTGATAAACTTCCATAAGATTTTTTCTTATATTCGTAGGCGAAATCCTCCAGTTTTTATACGGCACTAACTTTAAGACCAATCCATCCATACGCATATATTTCGACAATCCGGAAAGCATATTTTTTTGAGGAACGGTTACTGCAAAATAGATGGGTCTTTTCCAGCGGTTGGCGGCAATTATATTTAATATCATCATATCCTGTGTTCTGATAACCGGGCCGTAGCGTGTATTCATTGCCGGTTTAACCTCAAAGGTGATTTTTTCAGGCAAATCAATATTAATAAAACTGAATTTTTCCTTAAATTCTTTTTGCGCTTCCATGGCGACATTGTGCGGCACTTTAACGGTTACTTTTTGCTTTTTCCAAGGTCTTAAACCAAGACGGCTCAATTCTGCGTCAGACATGCGCATAGGAACTGTGGGCTCCAAATCGCGCAACTGACTGATATACCAATCTGTATTTAACAAACTTAGATTAGCAATACGCA
>JAUXGF010000200.1 GCA_030622395.1 Calditrichaceae bacterium | reverse complement strand
TTTTATTTATACCGATCAGTAATTGGTTTAAAAAATATGTATCGGTATAACTGTCAGAACGAAGTGGTTAAACAACCCCGCGAGCGGGATTTCATTATCATTCAACAAACCACTTCTATTCCAGTATACAATTAATAATCTAATAATATTTTAAAAGAACCGACCCCTGTATCGGCATTGATATTCAACTTTTTCGATTTTTGGTAATAATTATTAGATGTATAAATATCATCATCCTTTTGGGCGCCTTCCACTTTAACGGAGCATAAAAACGAGCTGTCCAGATGAAGTTTAAAAGCAACTTCAGGGTCGATTATGAGTTTAGTTGCAGCCGCTCCCATTTCTATATTAATATCAGCGTTTTGATTTAATTTGCCTTTAAATTCAAATTCATAGTCGCCTACTCCGCCGTCAAATTTGAATTCTTTAAAATTGGCGTTTAAAAAATTTCTGCCTGTAATTTTACTAACTCCCGCGTCTATAATTAAAGATTCCATTATAATAGGATTGGGCTTGGAAAAATTAATATCCGTATCGCTTGCGCCGCTGTTTATATTCAAATAGGAAATTTGCATTGACCCAAATTCAAAATAATTTTCCGCAGCTCCTATCTCAATATGAAATGAAATGGGGATTTCAGGCGAAAATTTTAAATGCCAGACATTTTTTTTGATTTCATCTAAGGAAGAAATGTTAACCCTGTTATTCCCATTTTCATTAAAATCTGCAGATGAGATTTTGAGCCGACCTTTGCCGTTGTAAACCGAATATTCAATTTCCGGCTCTTCTTCCATAAAATTTAATTCACCGTTAAACAATTCATTATCTTTGCCTGGGCTAATATGCAAGACGCCGGATCCGAATGATATTTTCACTTCAATCTTTTTCTCATCCTTAAGAATAATTTTTCTGCGCAGACGATTAGTTTTGTCTTCCCCTCTAATACAAGTGCTTACGCCGCTTAAGAAAATAAAAATTAGTATTAAAGATATATAACGTATCAAAGTAAAATATCCTTTAGTGATTTCTTTAACATCTCTCTTGCCCTGAAAATTCTCGCTTTTACCGTACCGAGAGGTAAGTTTAGAATTTCAGCTATTTCCTCATAGCTTCGTTCCTCATGATGTCTAAGTACAATAGCGGTTTTATATTTTTCGGGTAGTTTTTCTATGGCATGTTTAATCATCCGGCTTTTTTCACTGGAAAGCAGCTCTTTTTCTGCGGTAGGATTGGGATCGGCATATTCTATTTGAATTTCATCATCTTTATACTTAACCGTTTTTTCCATCGAATAGGTTCTTAACTTCCTCTTTCTGAAAAAATCAATACAATTGTTGGTTGCAATTTTAAAAAGCCACGTAGAAAAAGCATATTCTTCATTAAATGAATTAATCGAATTATAAGCCTTAATAAATGCTTCCTGGGTTAAATCTTCGGACTCCTGACGATTGTGAACCATTCTGTAAATAATGCTGTAAACGGCGTCCTTGTACAAACGGTTTAATTCATCATAAGCCTTGCCATCACCCTGTTTGGCGCGCTTTACTAAATCAGATTCGTTTTTTTTCAATTTTAACCTATTCTTACCTATCAGGATTAAAAAAAGTTACAGACGCTTATTCAATTGATATAAATTGAATATATAATGAGATTTAATATATATATGAAACTATGTATTTATCAATCATAAATTAAAAATTTAACCTCTATGTTGTCAAGTGTGAAATCAAGAATTGAATTATTAGAAGATTGGAGTAATGGAGTGATGGAGTAATGGGAAGAATGGAATGGAAAAGAGTTGGAGTAGTGGATGGAGGAAGAATTGAATTAATGAATTAATGAATTGGTGAATTGATGGAAGGGAAAAGAATTGGAATTATCAATTGGATGACTACATTACTCTGACACTCCAATTTCTTTACATGGGCTGTGCTATTCAGTATAATTTCCCCAACCTATACGAGTGAAGTATTACTTTAACCCCGATATTTATATTGACTTTATTATTAATGTTAAATAAATTTATCTATAAATAAGTCTTTAAATTTATTAGACTTATATTTATGTAAATTTCATTATGTTTATTCAATTTTGCAATTTACATTTTGTTGGCATATTGCAAATAAACTTTAATGTTATTTATAAAAATTCATTAGGCATAATTAAAATATAATCATAAAATTACTTATTAATTCAACATATTAACCTTCAATTAATTTTAAATTGATCTCAATATAAGGGGTGGATTATGAAACAGATATTATTACTCGGAGCCGGATTAGTGGCTCGTCCATTAGTGCGCTATTTACTCGATCAACCGGAAGAATTCCAATTAACTATCGCCAGTAGAACGGTTAGTAAAGCGGAAAATTTAATTGATAATCATCCACGCGGAACCGCACAATCATTAAATGTAGAAAATGAATCGGCTTTAAAAGAAGTGATTTCAAAAGCTGATATAGTAATCAGCCTTTTGCCGTGGACTCATCATTTAAAAGTCGCCAATTTATGCATCGAACTTAACAAGCATTTAGTAACAACTTCTTATGTTAAACCGGAAATGCAGGCGTTAGATGAGGAAGCAAAAAAGAGAGGGCTCTTTTTCTTAAATGAAATCGGCGTCGATCCCGGCATTGATCACATGGCTGCTATGAAGATTATCAATAACGTTAAAAATGCCGGGGGAGAAATAGTCAGCTTTTTCTCATACTGCGGCGGACTCCCGGCTTTAGAAAATAATAACAATCCTCTCGGATATAAATTCTCATGGAGCCCGACCGGAGTTATGTTAGCCGCAACCAATAATGGACGCTATTTAGAAGACGGCAATATTGTCGATGTGCCCGGCAAGCGCCTTTTTGAACATTACTGGCTTATTGATGTTCCTGGGGCGGGAACATTTGAAGCGTATATCAACCGCGACTCCATTCCATACATTGATATATATAATATCAAATCCACTAAAAGCATGTACCGCGGCACATTAAGAAATATCGGTCATTGCGAGTCATGGAATTATTTTAAAAAACTGGGCTTGCTGAATCAGGAAATTAAATTTGATTTCAGCAAAGTTTCGCCGCGTCAGGCAATAGCGGATTTAATTAAAAGCGATGGAAAAGATTTGATTGACGATCTCACTACTTTCTTAAATATTCCCAAGCATTCTATAACCATTAAAAAATTAAAATGGCTGGGACTTCTTAGCGATCAGCTTTTACCTTTAGAAGCCGTTTCCGTTTTTGACATGTTTGCCCATGTTTTGTTAGACAAACTGGTTTACGACGAAGGGGAAGTAGATTTACTTGTACAGCATCATGAATTTATAGCGGAATACCCAGGTAATAAAAAGGAGAAAATAACTTCAACTATGGTGGATACGGGTATCCCCGGCGGCGATAGTTCAATGGCGCGTACAGTAAGTTTACCGGCGGCTATTGCTACAAAATTAATAATGACCGGGAAAATTAATTTAACCGGAGTGCATATTCCTGTTATACCGGAAATATATGAACCCGTCCTCGCTGAGTTAGAGACAATGGATATCAGACTTATTGACCGTAAATTTCCTTTAAACGATTAAAAATTTAATATATTTTAATCATTAACTTTTTTCAAAATATATCCGCGTCAGAATTATACTCCGGCGCGGATTTTTATTTTTATATAGTCTCGTTGATCACTATTATCGAAATGACAGTTTTGGTTAGTTTTCGTTCAGATACTAATTAGATTCTTCGTTCTGAAATCTCATCCCGAAATTTTGGGTAACATTATAGAACACAGATAACGCGGACAACACGGATTTTCACTGATATATAATATCTAAAAAATTCAGTGTGAATCCGCGTGATCAGTGTAATCCGTGTTCTATGAAATTTCAAATATCTTTGGTTAGAACTTTTTTATGTTTTTAAAATAAAATTATGATTATAATCAGCTCATTAAAAATTTTTAAAATATGCCGTCCCTGCGTATATTACAAATATTATAAAAAATTAAGGAAAATAGTATGCTCTCAATTGATCCAAAAATAACGACTGAAATGCTTAAACGATTCATTAAAGAAGAAATGAAAAGAATCGGCGACAAAAAAGCCGTATTCGGATTATCCGGCGGGGTTGATTCCGCTGTAGCTGCCTGCTTGTTAGTTCGCGCCTTAGGACCGCATAATGTCCATGCTTTAATTATGCCTTATAAAACCAGCAATCCGGAAAATCAACAACATGCCGAACTGCTGGCAAAGCAATTGCAAATTGCTTACGATGTTCAGGATATATCCCCTATGGTTGACGTCTTTTTTGAAGATAAGCCGGATGCGGATAACATCAGGCGCGGGAACAAAATGGCGCGGGAACGGATGTGTTTATTGTATGATTATTCAGCGGCAAACTCAGCGCTGGTAATCGGCACCAGCAATAAGACGGAAATCCTTTTAGGTTACGGAACCATATTCGGCGATTTAGCCTGCGCTATCAATCCCATAGGCGATTTATATAAATCACAGATTTGGAAATTAGCTGAATACCTGGATGTACCGCAAGTTATTATTGACAAAGCGCCCTCCGCTGATCTTTGGGCAGGTCAGACTGACGAGGGAGAAATAGGATATAAATATAATGAAATAGATAAATTATTTTATTACATGATAGACCTGAATTTTTCTGATGATTTATTAATTGACAAAGGTTACAGCAAAAAAACAATTAAGGATATAGAAAAGCGGATTCAAAAGAATAAATTTAAAAGGCGTCCGCCTGTAATTGCAAAACTAACGACACGAACTATAGATCAAGATTCCACCAGCCTGGATTGGGACGTTTGAGGTGGAAGAAATTGTAAAAGGCGCGTTGTATCTCATCTCAACGCCAATTGGAAATTTGGCGGATATTTCCTACCGCGCTGTTCACATTTTAAATAATGTTGATTTAATAGCCGCTGAAGATACGCGCAAATCAGGCGTGTTAATGCAGCATTATGGAATAAAAACTTCGTTAAAAAGTTATCATAGTTACAACCTTGTTAAAGAGACGCCCCGTTTAAAGGATAAACTTTTAAGCGGTAAATCTATCGCCGTCCTTTCGGACGCGGGAACTCCGGGCATATCGGATCCCGGTTATCATATTGTGCAGGCGTGCGTAGAAAATAATATCCGGGTGATACCCATTCCCGGCGCGTCGGCGCTTTTGGCTGCGCTGGTTGCTTCGGGTTTACCTATAAATCGTTTCGCCTTTGAAGGATTTTTGCCCGCTAAAAAAGGACGTAAAACCCGTTTTGAAACGCTTGAAAGCGAAACACGGACAATAGTTATTTATGAATCGCCCCATCGTATTCAAAAAACCGTAGGCGAACTTTTGCAGTATTGGGGCGAACGGCGCGTTGTAATGGCGCGTGAGATTACCAAAATGTTTGAAGAATTTTACCGCGGCAGTTTGTCTGAGTTAAAGGCATATCTGCAATCAAAAAAAATTAAAGGTGAAATTGTACTTTTAATCGAAGGTAAGCCTGTTAAAAAAGGAAAATCAAATGAAAAGTAAAGGGTTTTTACCAAAATGGTTACAGGATGGTTTTGTAAATCTCCTTAATCCATTAGTTAATCTCTTTACCAGATGGAATGTTAATCCTAATACATTTACAGTTTGGGGTTTAATCATTACAACCGTCGGCGCCGGGATTATTGTTTATGACAGCGACTTGATCCATTTGGGAGGTTTTTTAATCTTAATGGGAGGCGTCTGCGATATAATGGACGGCAAACTGGCGCGTCAGTCGGGCAGGGTAACTAAATTCGGCGCTTTGTTTGATTCTGCAATAGACCGCTATTCGGAAGTTATCATGTTTTTCGGTATTGCTTCCTTTTATGTAAGAGGAGATAATTATCTCCTCTCGGTAGTTACATTTATTGCTTTAGGCGGCTCGACAATGGTAAGCTATGCCCGCGCCAGAGCGGCAAGCCTTGGGTTTGACGCTAAAGTCCGCGTAA
>JAUXGF010000342.1 GCA_030622395.1 Calditrichaceae bacterium | reverse complement strand
TAAAGAGAGGGATTTAGGGTGAGTTTCTTAATCCCACAACACCCAGTTAAGCCCCACGCGAATACGCCGGTAAAGCTCATAGTAACCGGAAATATATCTGTATTCATTACTTAACGGGTTATCCATTTCTATAAATAGTTGGGCGTCTTTTACAGTTGCCGTTATTTTGTAACTTAATAAATAATAAGAATCATATTTTTTATCCGTCCAGTAGAAACGTTCAACAATAGGATTGTATATTATTTTATTATGTTGATCGTACCAATGAACGCTTCCAACTGCGTCAATGATAACGGCTCCTTTAAGCCAGACGTCATGATATCTGCCTTGCAGCCAAACTGATTTTGCCGGTGAAATATTTATAGAAGCGTCGCTGATCTGCCCGCCGCCGAGAATAGAAAATTTATAGAATTGATAACGGGCATTGGCGCTAAAGTAATTGAAACTGCGGTCTTTATCATTTTTAAAAGTATTGTTTTCAAAAACTATTTCATCTTTGATAACGCGGCTGCCGGTTTCCCCGAAAAGGCTGAATTTGGTTGACGGCTGATATTTAAAAGACGCCGTTAAGCTCGTTGATTTTTCGCATGTTAAGTCATTATTTCCCCTATATTCTAAGTAGTTATATGACCGTTCGGTTCGATTAGGGAATCGATTACTGTGTAAAGCAAAAATACGCGCCGTAATTTGACCGGACTGCCAGCGCATTTCCAATCCGGGCAGAAGATTCAAATCAAATCCATTAAGATAGGCGGTTTTAATTTCAGGGGATATTACTATATATTGATTAAGAGCATAATTGATTTTGAGCGTACTATTAAAACCCGAATCGACATATTCGTTAAGGTATCCGGTTTTAGTTTCAGGAGATATTAACATATATTGATTAAGAGGGCAATTTATTATAATCGGACTATTAAAACCTGGGTCGACATATTTTGTGCCGAATGCTTCTCCCCAAACCTTATATTGAAAGCCGGACAATCCTGCGGCTATTTCAAACCGGCTAAAATTCCAGTTACGGTTCAGCCCGATTTGCGCCTGATAGTATTGATTGCAGACATGGAATGAATCGGAGTTTGATTTTACGGTACGCTCACTGCGGGAAACAGCCGCCTGTATATGCCATTGTTCCTTTTTATCTTCATCAACAATATATGTAAGATCGTTATACACATCATCCCTGGCTTCTTTGTAATGATGGATAAAACCTGTGCCGTAATTGTACATCATAAGTTTTTCACGATTCAGATTAAACCGCAGGCGTGAATACATTTTAGGAGATATCCGGTAACTGAACCCGCCGCGGTAATTAACGCCTTTGTAACCGTTATGATCGTATAATTTATTGATTCCGCCAAGCTGCAATGTCATGTTATCGCTTATTTTCTGCGCGAAAGTAATGTCCAAATCGGTATAGCCGAAGTCGCCCTGCCTGAACATAATTCGTGTATAAGGATCGTCCGGATTGATAGTCCGGGTTGTAACGTTTATTCCATTAAAAATATTCGGTTGGTTTATAATAGGATTTGCCTGATAAGAATTGGTTTCAACTGATTGGATAATATCAAGACATATAAATCGTGTGTTATACATTCCGTGGATAGGATCGTTGGCGTTTCTGCCGTCTAATTGGAAGGATGTTTGATGCGGCAGTAAATTGAATCCGGCGATAAAACGCGGCTGTCCCATATCCAAAAAATCATAAACCTGGTACATTGACTGATTGCGGAAAACATCGGCAAAGCCGTGATAATTTTGATGTAAAATATCATCGTAATAAAAAATAGTAAATTTTGAACTGTCTGTAGTATTTTGAATGTTACCCTGAATATCGTACCATAGCGGCTTTAATTCTAATTTTTGTTTTGGCTTGCCGCTAATTTCTTGTGCTGCGGAATCCGAAAGGGAAGAATCGTTTACGCTGATATTATTAGTCAGTGAATCAACTGCATTATTAATATTTATGATTGAAAGCGTGTCAGTTTCCTGGGCATAAGTTTGGCTAAAGAAAACAAACATTGCCGCTAAACACACACCCTGAATTACATATTTAATTTGCAAGGATTTCATACCTGCCTTTAGCGCTTAAAATTAAATATTTAATTTGAATATAATTTCAATAATAATCAAATTCTTTTGATTGTTTCCAGTAAAACCTCACTAGTGGGAGAGAACTCGTTATAGAGATTAGCGGAACGAAGTATCAGAATTAATCCCGAATATTAACATAGGCGTCAACTTAACAAATATTGCTATGTTAATAAATTCGTCCCGTAGGGACATTCGATAATAGCCCAGAGATTCATCTCTGGGTATGATATACATTTTCAATATGAGAGTCCCGTAGGGACGATTGATACACAGCTAATTCGATACTATTTATCAATTCTGCAGGTTTCAATCGTCCCTATGGGACTAATTGAACTATTATATATCTCTTCTTACCCACCAATAAATTGGTGGGCTATTTTCAATCGTCCCTAACGGGACTATATTTCAGCCATATTTATATACCAAACAGTTTGTTTGCTCCTTAAGTTTACGCCTCATCGGGATAACGAATTTCCACTCGTGAGGCTCTACTGTTTTCATTATCATGTAAAATCGTCCACGAAGTGGTTGATATTCAACCATCTAATGGTTATATTTACACTATGATTTATCGAAATATTACTCAAAAAATTCTAAATGCTTTAAACGATACACCGGTGGTATTTATCAACGGGGCAAGACAAACCGGTAAAAGTACCTTAGTCCGCTGGATTGCAGACAATAAATATCCGGCGGAATATTTCAGTTTGGACGATCTTTCGACGCTTAATTCAATAAAACAATCGCCTGTTGATTTTATAAGATCTGTTAAAGGGCCTCTCATTATAGATGAGGTTCAGAAGGCTCCGGAACTTTTCTCTGCTATTAAAATGGAAGTAGACCGCGACCGCCGCCCTGGTCGTTTCATTTTAACAGGATCAGCCAATATTCTGCTTTTACCGGCAATATCCGAATCCCTTGCCGGTAGGATGGAAATAATTACTTTGTGGCCGTTCTCTCAGAGTGAATTAGAAGGGGTAAAAAATAATTTTGTCGATTTACTGTTTACTTCCGGCTGGCCGGCAACTTTGTCCAATTATAGTACAGAGCCTGTAAAAAGCTTATTATCACGAATTACCTGCGGGGGATATCCCGAAGTTGTATCACGTAAAAATAGAGAACGACGTGACGCATGGTTTAATTCTTATATTACTACCATATTGCAGCGAGATATCCGCGACATAGCAAAAATAAACGGACTTACAGCTCTTCCTAATTTATTATCATTATTAGCCGCCAGAGCAGCCGCTTTATTTAACTTTGCCGATTTTTCAAGGGTGTCGACAATTCCTCAATCTACTTTGAAGCGTTATATGAGTCTTTTGGAAATGACTTTCTTAGTTCATAAATTACCGGCATGGTCTTCAAATATTAACAAACGTTTATTAAAATCACCTAAAGTAATTTTAAATGACAGCGCGCTGCATTGTTTTTTAATCAATTATAATCCTGAAGAAAAAACCGTTAATGAAACACAAATCGGTTCCATTTTAGAGAATTTTGTTATTATGGAGCTATGGAAAGAAATTTCATGGAGTGTAATAAGACCGGATATATTTCATTTTCGAACCCAGACCGGTCATAAAGTGGATGTTGTGCTGCAAAATGCCGCCGGACAATTGGCTGCGATTGAAGTAAAATCAAAATCATCCGTAAGTAAAAATGATTTTAAAGGTTTGGAAGTTTTAAAAGAATCCTTAGGTGAAAGATTTATAAAAGGGATATTATTCTATTCAGGTGAGAAAATATTGCCATTTGGAAAAAAATTATTTGCAGTGCCAATATCACTAATCTGGAGCGCCCCCGATTCTCAGAAAAATAAATTATAGATTCTATATTCCGAAATCTATAATAGTCCATCCCTGTACAAACTATTCTTCAATTCAACTCTTCAACATTTCTCAAAGACCTCAAAGGTTTGGGAAAACCTTTGAGGTC
>JAUXGF010000362.1 GCA_030622395.1 Calditrichaceae bacterium | reverse complement strand
GTATTGACAGTTATACCGCCTGTCCCGATTCTTTTTATCGGGGATACTCCTATTCTCAAACCAATTGCAGATCGGTATATATTCCTGTCAACATCGTCACGTATCATCCCGACCAGTCGGGACGCTTAACTCTGATACGAGGGGAAAAATGTAGAGGCGACCGGATCGGTCGCCCCTACACACAGGGAATCAATAATATGTAATTTTAACCGTTTGCAACCCCACCAAAGAATTTATGGCGCTTCCGGTGACAAAATTTTCCCGGCTGCCGGAAATTTGAATGGATTTATAGCCTTACCGGCCTTGCCGCTGCTATATTGAAAGGACAGCGTATCTGATGTTAATGCCGAGTAAATGCTATTCTCATTAATCTTATCTTTATCAAAATAAATATTGGCGCAAGGACGATCTGTATATAAAGTTTGGAAACGGACAATTGCGCTGTCTATGGATATATGCGCGGCAAGGAATTGCATTTTTCGTCTCAATGTGGGATTCATCGCTTGCGGCATAGCTATTTGATAAATTGACAGGCGCTGCGGTTCGTAATTTTCATAACCATTAAAAGAAAGGTTATAAGGCATAAACATTTGACGGATAAAATCAAGTCTTTCAATCGTGGATACTGTATCCGCCATATAAGCCACTGCAAATTTAAGAGATTGAGTTTGTTCTTTGCCGCGGCTTTTGTAAGTGACCTCCGGTTTTTCAATCGTTGCTTTAATCTGCTGCGGGGAAGTTTTATCCGGATCAAAATATATTCTTGCATGGACCGGTTCGCCGAATTCCGTGCTTAAACCGAAAACCCCTTTTTCCTGCTTTAATAGCTGCGATAGATAAAAGGAATCGTAGCTGTCAAATAGTTTATCTATACCAAGCTCAATGACGGATAATGAAGCTAAATCTTTGCTGACTTTTTTCAATAATGTGCGCGTGGGCGAAAAGATAGATTTTTTAATCTCATTTTCAGAAATCATTTCGGCGTCATAATAAATTTTTACCGAACGCGTTTGCACATAAGCCTCTACCCCTAAAACTCCCTGTACTTTTTTCATCTTGGTTGCAAAAGACCGCGAACTGCCGTAACATTTTATATTTTTCAACCCAGATTGCGAATATATTGCCGCTTTACTGATTTGCTGATCGTTTCCCCAGCGTATGTTAATTGTCGGGAGTTCAACTACCGAAGCTAAATAAATACCAATGGCTATGATAAGAATTGTTGCGCTTGCCGGCAGCCAGCGTATCTCACGACGGTTAATTTGAAGCGCTCCCTTCTCAGGGCAGGAATATATACAATCGCCGCAGAGATGACAGTCGATATGATTGACTTTATCAACCCCGGAGACGTCCAGACCCAAGGGGCAGGCTTTGTCGCATAATTTACAGTTTGTGCATATATCTTTATTGCGGGTGATCTTTAACGGCGGGAATATCCAGCCCTTTAAACGGGTAGTTTCCATTAAGAATCCCAATACAGAGATTACCGCTAACGGCCATATCCAGCCAATATTTAAATCAAAGGCGAGTAGAATTAAATAAATTGCCATAACGCCCACAAACATAACAGCGTTTGTAAAAATATTAGTCGCCGCGCTTAAAGGGCATAAATATTTACACCAAAATTGACGGATAAAAATAGCGCCTAAAATCATTATCGCTATGGCTGGAACGGCATACCATAAAAAAACATCAGAATCAAAACCGCTGAAAATAGCGTAATAGGGATCAAACTTTTTACAAAAGAGTTCGCTGGAACTAACCGTAAAATAGAAAGTGATAAAAAGCAGGGCATACTTTAAAATCCGCAAAGCGCGGTCGGCAAATCCCTTGATAGTATACTGCATTTTAAATTTAGCGCCGATTTTCCCCAACCATTCCGTAAAGGTTCCGATAGGACAGATGTAGCTGCAAAAAAGCTTGCTAAAAAGTATCACGCCCGCTATTAAGCCGAGACCCATAAAAATTTGCAGCTCGGTCATACTGCAGGCTAAAGAATTGTTAGCGAGAAAACTGGACAACGCCAGCATGCCGCCAAATGGGCAATAGGATTCAAAGTCGGCTGCATAATTTGGATCGACAAACAACCGGATGACCATGTATGCCAGCAGCAGGACAATCAGCAGTTGTAAAGTCTTTCGATAAATGTTTGAAGATTTTTTCTTGTTTGCCATAATTAACGCTCCCTTTTATATTTTCAGAATAATTAAAATTATTATTTCTTGCCACTAAGGCACCACGCCTACAGGCGGGCAGGCAAAGACTCAAAGATAAAATCATTAGCGCCTGAACGAAAACCAACCTAAACTGTCATTTCGAACGGAGTGTCCCGAGAATCGGGATACAACGTCAATAATAACAATATCCCGACGATTCGGGATCGTTAAAAGATCCTCGAAATGACAGGAAAAACACTAGAGCAACAGCCTGTTTATCGGGATCGAAATGACAAGAATTTGTATTTTTTTTCAAACATTAATTAATCTTCGTGTCTTAGTGGCTGTGAAAAAGTATTTAATCTCTATTTTTTTATGTATCCGTACTTTCAAATATTGCAATAGCAATAAAGCCGTAAATACCTGTCAGAAAAACGATTATAAAATCGTCCCACGTTTTGCTGATTTTATTTTTCCGGCGCTTCATTAATAGAAAAGCCAGAATCAGGAAAAATAAATTAGCGTAGATTGCAGAATAATTTATTGAGCTGATATAAAAATCAACATACTTGCTTTTTGAACTATGCAGCTTAATAGTAAAAGGAAAAATATATTTGCTGATAATGCCTGCGGTGCGTTCATATTTTCCTTTCCATGATTCTTCGTATGTATCAATAAGTTCATATTTACGATTAGTTACAAAAGTTTTAATATGATTTTCCGATATTATTGATATTGTCTTATAAAAAAGGGTGCCCTGAAACCTAATCGTATTTTCAGAAGCTGTATAGCCTTCTACAGGCAATCGTTGCAATCGGTAATTAGCATAAGTTAAAAGATAGAGCTGATCGTCTTCTGTTATTAGAAGGCCGTAAAATTCCCGTAACGACCTTTCTTTAACAAAAAACGCTTTAATCCTGATATCCGTCGGTATGTTTGTATTTACACAGAACGGCTTTCCTTTAATCATTTTTACATGGAACAATTTATTTTCATTGTCAACAATAAAGTAACCCTCGTCAAATGCTTTTCGTACAGTAGGATTTCCGAAAATGAGTTTAGGGGGGAATGAAAAACCTTCTGCTTTTAAAGCGTCTGTAAACGTCTGGGTAAGCTGCTGATCTGTTTGATTTGTAGCCGCTTCAATAAACTCCATTTTATCCGTAATGCGAAAATATGATTCGGGTAATGTTAGCTTAAGCCTTTCCGGTTGTGACTCCAATAGTGGATATAGGGGAATTTGCGGCTCATCTATATTATAGGGTCGAATTCTCTGGTTAAAATTATTTAATCTTACTTCTTTTAAATCAAATTTAATGTTTTGTAATGAATCGGGCATTATTCCCCGTGAGGTGAGCATCCTGTAATTCAAAAATGGCAGCAATGAATCTATTTCTTTTCTAGTATAATTTTTACCGTCTGTATCACGCCATTCATAAGACTTGCCTTCAATTTTGTATATTAAAAATTTTTGCATAACCGGGCTATAAAAAACTTGAGGGGTCGGTATACGTTCACCAAATCCCAGCCAATAAATATAAGGAAGATGGATCGATGCAACGACTATAACCAATATAATTAATAAAAAGCGGCTTATTTTAACTAACATTATACAACTCCTTTCCGAAAGCGGTGAGCTGAAACTAAAATTGATATGCTAAAGAATAAACTAATCAGAAAAAAGAGATGTATTGAAGGCTCATAAAGATTATATCCACGTAAATAAAATAAGGTTGT